>NZ_CP021382.1:2050000-2227500 GCF_002162135.1 Cellvibrio sp. PSBB006
CACCGAAATTCGTCCGTAATACTCCGTTGAATCAATCCCATTCCGGCTTCACATCCACACTGGGTGTATCCCTGAGACTAAGGGACCTGGTGAACTCAACACTTAATCCAATACCCCTGGTGCTTGCTGCATCTGCTGCAGAAACATCAACGACTAAAGAAGAGCCTGATTGGCAAGAGTTTACTGTTAAGAGCGGCGATAGCCTGTCAATTATTTTCCAGCGTGCAGGGCTGAATGACCGCGATATCTATGAATTGTTTAACCAGAGTGCAGAAGCAAAAGAGCTGCGCCGTATTGTTCCCGGACAAACCATTGCATTCCAATTAAACGACAGTGGGAAGCTGCAACAGCTGCAATACGTAAAAGATAGGCTTAACAGCCTTAACTTTACACGCAGCGATGACGGCTTTATTTCCAAAAAGATCGAAAGACAACCTGACATCCAGATTGCTTTTCGCCAAGCGACCATCAATAGCTCTTTATTTATGGCAGGCAAAGACGCTGGAATGGCCAGCAATTTAATCATGGAACTCGCCAATATCTTTGCCTGGGATATCGATTTTGCTCTGGATATTCATCGCGGCGATCAATTCCGAGTCATGTATGAAGAGCGATATCTCGACGGCAAAAAAATTGGCACCGGTGCAATTCTGGCTGCTGAGTTCACCAACCAGGGCAAAACATTTCAATCCGTTCGCTACACCAATGCAGAGGGTGCATCACACTATTACACTCCCAACGGAGAGAGCATGCGCAAAGAGTTTTTGCGCATGCCCGTCGATTTTGCTCGCATCAGTTCACACTTTAACCTGAATCGCAAACATCCTATCCTGCATACGATACGAGCCCACAAGGGTACAGATTATGCTGCGGCACGGGGCACTCCAATCAAGGCTTCCGGTGATGGCAAGGTGATATTTGCCGGGCGCAAGGGCGGATACGGCAATACCGTCATTTTGCAGCATGGCCAGGCATATCAAACTCTTTATGCGCATATGCACAATTTTGGCAAAGGCGTTAGGGTGGGCACACGGGTTCGCCAGGGGCAAATCATTGGTTATGTAGGCACCACCGGTTTATCTACTGGCCCTCACCTTCATTATGAATTTTATGTAAATGGCGTGGTGCGTAATCCCATGACGGTAGAGCTACCCAAAGCACGCTCCATCGCCTCAGCGGAAAAGGCCAATTTTCTGGCTCAAACTCAGCCTGTGGTCGCCCAACTGGAAGCCTTCAAAGGCTCATCCCGCCTCGCCCTGGCGAGTGACGACGACTAACTCGCCATGCCGGCCGATATTTACCTCGGTTTGATGTCCGGCACCAGCGCGGATGGCATCGATGCAGTTGCCGTAGATTTTTCCAGCCCAAAACCCCGTGTGTTGGGCTCTCACAGCAGAACACTTCCAGCCGAAATCAGAACAACGATACACAAGCTCGCCATGCCCAGTGACAATGAGATAGATCTCCTTGGTCAACTTGACGTGCAAATGGGGGAGCTTTTTGCCGCTACCATTATCGAACTCATCAGAAAAAATGGCTTAAGCATACAGACCATAGCCGCCATTGGTAGTCATGGCCAAACGTTGCGCCACCGCCCGCCAGGTTCGCTAACCCACCCTTTTACGCTACAAATTGGTGATCCCAATATTATTGCCGACCGAACTGGCATAACGACCGTGGCAGATTTCCGCCGGCGCGACATGGCCGCTGGAGGACAAGGTGCACCACTAGTCCCTGCATTTCACAAGGCAGCGTTTCAGTCGGCCGAGGCCAATCGTGTCGTCGTCAACATCGGGGGCATCGCAAATATCACGTGGCTACCAATAGCCAATGAATCTTCGGGATTCGATACCGGCCCCGGAAATGTCCTAATGGACGCGTGGGTATCGCGTCACCTTGGTAAAACCTATGACGAGGCCGGTGTTTGGGCTGCTTCTGGCTCCGCGAACAAAGCGCTTCTGGAAGATCTTCTACAGCATCCCTTCCTCGCTCTACTTCCCCCCAAAAGTACCGGAAGGGAAGATTTCAACCCCACCTGGCTTGATATATGCCTGCAAAAATACAGGGATCTCGCCCCAGAAGATATCCAGGCCACACTGCTGGCTTTTACCGCAAAAACAATCACAGACCAGATTAAAAGGCTGTCCAAGGAAACCAACACAGAAGTGTACCTTTGTGGGGGCGGAGCCTATAACGACACGTTGCGCCAGGCAATTCAAGCGTTGTTACCTGCCTGCCCGGTCACAACAACTGCACAATTGGGTATCGCACCCGAATGGATAGAGGCTACAGCATTTGCTTGGCTAGCCAAACAAACCCTGAATAGGCAGACCGGTAATTTATGTGCAGTCACCGGGGCCAACGCACCGGTGATTCTCGGGGGTGTTTACTACGCGTGATGGCATTAGATAGAAAAGGATGAACCACAACCACAGGTGCTGGATGCATTAGGGTTTTGAATGACGAACTTGGAGCCTTGCAGACCTTCTTCATAATCCACTTTGGCACCGGCGAGATAAGGATAACTCAGCGCATCAACCAGAACTTGTATGCCGTCGTGCTCTACAACAGAGTCATCTTCAGCAACCAGTTCATCAAAGGTAAAACCATACTGAAAACCGGAGCAACCACCACCCGTTACGTAAACACGTAATTTAAGGTCATTGTTGCCCTCTTCCTCAATCAAGCTTTTGACTTTGGCTACCGCGCTATCACTAACCAACACGGCTTGAGGGGTAAAAATTTCAGCGCCAGACATGATAACTCCGATGAACTATTCAGTACCTCCGGGCGGAGGGAAAAATATTATCCCTTTACCCAACTAAAACAGTCAACTATTTACACTTTATTGACCGGATGTCTTGAGAAAATTGGTGGGGGAGTCTGGTGTGGAACTGATGGCACCAGAGCTGGAGGGTTTTGTTGGCGCAGATGTCTCAGCGGTACCGTTAAAGATCAAATTACCGTTAACTTGCGATCCTTTGACCATCTCGATCAACTGATAATGAATTGAACCCTCGACAATTGCTTTAGCCGCCAGCTCAATATGCTTGGAAGAATGGATATCCCCTACAACCTTGCCGTTAATAACAGCGACCGGAGCGCGAATATCGCCTTCAACCAGACCTGATTCCGCAACCACCAGTTTGGCGTCTTTATCGCCTTCAGCGATCACGTTGCCGCAAATTTTGCCTTCAATCTGCAAATCACCGCTGAAATGTAAATCGCCAACGATCTTCGCAGCTCGCGAAATCAGGGTGTGATTATTAGAAAAAGCCATAGTCTTCTTTCCGCCCCACATAACTTGTTTCTCAAGAATAATAAAAAGATTGAAGCGCGTAAGCGTAGCCCATTTGGGATAAAGAATCGCGGAACAGCCAGCAAATATTCGTATCTCAGAGCTCGGAAACCTGCCACTCCAGCTCGTTTTCGACGGTGGCCGGATGCTTTTTGTTCGTAGATTTCACCAAAAGCTGGATCTTTTCCGGCTTGAATCCACCCGGAAGCACCAGGTCACCTTCTATATTCTGGAAATATTTGAAACTGAGCGCAATTTGCTCCGCTGTAAACTGATCGGACAGCTCGTGTAGCGAGATACTACGGGGCTTATCCTCACCCTCTAGCGTCTGCACACCTGACACCTTAATATTCAAATTCCCCTGAAAGGGATCATCCATCGCAGCCAACTTCTGGAGAACCAGTTTGTAGTGGTAAGCACCCGTCTGGTCGGCCTGGGTGACATGAAAGACACCAATACTGATACCTTGAGGGTTCGCGTTACGGCCTGAGGACATCATGCTACGGTAAACCGTTATATCACGCTCTAACGCCGCAATCTGGACAGTTTGTTGCATCAATTGGCGATGAATATCTTTATTCGCTTGCTGGTCAATATCAGCATTCAGCTTCAAGTTGGCAACCTGCTGGCGCAACTCTTCAGCTTCTTTGGTCAGGGTTTGAATCTTTTGCTGCTGTTGATCGCGTGCGCCACCCGGTAACGATAATTGTTGTGCACCGTGATCATAGCCAATCAGGTAGCAGGAAACCGCCACACCCGCGAGAATGAAAAAACCAAGGACATAATTAAATATCAGGCGCATGGGGCGATAGGGCATCACCCGCATGCGATATTGAGCACTACCTTTTACTACCGCCATCGTCTGTTCAGCCTTTTATAGTGAATACGCGTATTAACATGGCTAGCGCACGCACTACCAAAAACGCACTGCGACTTTGATTACGGCAGCAAAGCTACCACATCCAAACCTGCTCTTTCATCGAAGCCAAACATGATGTTCATATTTTGAACCGCTTGACCGGATGCGCCTTTCGTCAGGTTATCAATAACCGACAATACAACCACTGTATCGCGATCCTGTGGTCGGAAAACCGAAATGCGGCACAGATTTGAACCTTTTACCGTTCGGGTTTGCGGCATTTCACCCGCCGGCAAAACATCGACAAAAGGTTCGTTGGCGTAACGCTGCTCGTAGAGAGACTGCAAATCTGGCGTCTGGTTCCCCTTCAGCAGAGTGGCATACAGGGTTGCATGGATGCCACGAATGATGGGCAGCAGATGAGGGACAAACGTTAATTGCGCGGAGGCCACGCCGGCCGGTTGCACATCACGTAAACCTTGTTCAATTTCAGGTAAGTGACGATGCCCGGCCACACCGTAAGCCTTAAAGCTGTCAGTAATCTCCGTCAACAAATTATCGACTTTTGCCTGACGACCGGCACCACTGGCACCGCTCGCAGCGTTGGAAATCAATCTGGTCGGATCAACAAGGTTGTTCTCAATCAGCGGCAAAAAACCCAATTGGGTTGCTGTCGGGTAACAACCGGGACAAGCGATCAGCTTGGCTGAGCGAATAGCCTCACGGTTGGTTTCTGGCAAACCATAAACCGCGTGAGCAACCAGATCCGGACAGCCGTGTTTCTGGTTGTACCAACGCTCCCACAGCGCCGTGTCACGAATCCGAAAATCGGCAGAGAGGTCGATGATACGGGCATTGGTCTTCATCAATGAAGGCATAAGGTTTTGCGCTACACCGTGGGGCGTAGCGAAAAAAACCACATCCAGTTCACCGAGAATATCCACGTCAGGCTCGCTGAAAGCCAGGTCAGTATGACCGCGCAAGCTGGGGTACATATCCGCCACTTTAATGCCGGCTTCGGCGCGGGAGGTGATCACCGTAACTTCTACCTGCGGATGCTTGACCAGCAAACGCAATAATTCAACACCGGTATACCCTGTGCCACCAACGATACCTGCTTTAATCACATGTAACCCCTTCATTTGCTTAACTCTTGTCATCTAGGCTATTGTGCCCGGCATTGATCGAGGGCCTATGATAAAAGCCTTGTCGATAAATCGAAAGTATTGAATGCAAGGGCTTAACATACGCGCAAAACGCTGAACCCTCGCCCCCTGTCGGGAGTCCTCATGGTCCTTTTCACGAAAGCCTCGCAGATCACCCACGCCCGACTCCAGGTGCTGCGTTCCCGCCTATCACTGAAAGCAGAAAACCTGCGTGATCAACTGGCTCATATCGATGCCCTGCCCCAGTTAACCTTGCTGGGCTTAATCACCGGTATCCTTGCGGGTCTGATTATTGTGTTGTTCCGTTGGGTCATCGACATCCCCCTGGGCCTTTCGCTCCCTGATCACGGAGAAAATTTTGAAGCGCTGTCCAGTAGCTCGCGCTTTCTGTTACCGGTGATTGGCGGACTATTGTTAGGCCTGATTCTGCAAAAGGTTAATAAGCTGTATCACCCGGCCGGGATTGGCCATGTGCTTGACCGGATTCAAAACCATCAAGGGCGCATGCCCCTGGGAAATTTCATTAATCAGTTTGGTGGCGGTGCCCTGTGTTTGCTGGCTGGGCAATCGGTCGGCCGTGAAGGCCCGGCAGTGCATCTCGGTGCTGGCTGCGGCAGTTTGTTGGGGCAGTGGCTGCGCTTACCGAACAACAGTCTGCGTCCCTTGGCCGGTTGCGGAGTAGCAGCAGCAATTGCTGCATCCTTTAATACTCCCATGGCCGGCGTGATCTTTGCCATGGAAGTGGTCATGATGGAATACAGCATCGCCGGGTTTATCCCAGTCATCCTGGCCGCAGTTGCCGGCACTACCATCACCCATCTGGTATTCGGGCCCGACATTACCTTTATTACACCGCAAACTGTGATGGGCAATATCTTTGAGTTGCCGTTTATGGCTTTTACTGGCTTGGTTGTCGCGGTATTTGCTGCCGCTTTTATCCGGCTTCAGGCACTGTGCTGCAAGCAATCATTGGAGCGCCCCATCTGGCTGCGTTTTCTATTTGCCGGTGTCATTACCGGTCTGCTGGCACTTTGGTTTCCCCAAATAATGGGGGTAGGTTATGACACTATCTCGGCGTCCATTGCCGGTGACTTGGGACTCGGTTTGTTGATCGCCATCGTCATCGCCAAATTGATTGCTACCGGCGTAAGTCTCGGCGTTGGTATGCCCGGCGGTGTGGTCGGCCCTTGTCTGGTGATGGGAGCCACACTGGGCGGCGCGGTGGGTGTTATCGCGCATATTCTGATGCCCGGCTCCGCCAGTGACGTCGGTTTCTATGTCATCCTCGGCATGGGCGCGATGATGGGTGCGGTATTAAATGCGCCCCTGGCAGCCATGATGGCGATCATGGAGTTGACTTACAATCCACACATCATCTTCCCGAGTATGCTGGTGGTTGTGGCTGCATGCCTCACAACTCGCTGGGTATTTCGTTGCGATGGCTTATTCCAGACACTATTGCGCATTCAGGGTAAATATCGCGAGCCCCTCAACCCCGAATTCGGCATGATTCATCAGATGCTCAGCCGCTCCGGCGTACGCGGTATGATGGATCGGCATTTTGTGCGTTCAGCGCGACAACTGGATCAGCGGCATGCCCAAACATTGCTGCAGCATCATCCGCACTGGATTCTGATAGAGGACGAAATCATACTGCTGCACCCGGCGGACCTGGTTCACTACCTGGAGCAACATCCTTTGGATGAGCATAGCGAAGAATCCAGCCTATTGGATCTACTGGAGCTGCCTGCACGCCGCTTGCAGTTAGCCGCTGTGAGTATCGAGGCCAACCTTTACGAAGCCTTGCAAACCATGAATGCGGCACAGGCGGATGCGATTTATATTACCTCCGCCGATATTCATAGTGACGAGGTTAAAAGAGTCGATAAGATCAAAGGTATCGTCACGCGGGACAAACTGGAAAATTATTATCGAATCTGATGGTGAGATTGCTTTCATGCTCTGGATCAAAGCCTTTCATATTATTTCTGTTATCACCTGGTTTGCGGCACTGTTTTATCTGCCCCGATTATTCGTCTATCACACGATGAGTGAGGACCATGTCAGCCGCGAACGCTTCAAAATAATGGAGCGCAAACTCTATCGTGGCATTGCAACGCCCTCGATGATAGCAACCATTATCTTCGGCGCCTGGTTAAGTCATTTGAACTGGGCTTACTACTCACAGTCCATCTGGTACTGGAGCAAACTGGCGATGGTCATTGTACTCGTGGGTTATCACCATGCTTGCCTGATTTATCTTAAACAATTACGTGACGACCGCTGCCAACGCAGCCATGTCTTTTTTCGTTGGTTTAATGAATTTCCCGTTTTACTGTTGCTTGGCATTGTGATCCTGGTCGTTGTTAAACCGTTTTAAACTCACTGTGAACATCAATCCTTGTGAATCATTTAATAGCTACACCGCTGTATGCGATTACCGATAGCCTGCTGATACCCGGCGAAGCACTTTTTGCCGGGGTAACCGCTGCCCTGGAGGGCGGTTGCCGTTTGATTCAGTACCGCGACAAATCCGGCAATAACGCTCAACGACTCGCCGATGCCGAAAAATTGCTGAACATCTGCCAAGGGTACGATGCGCAGTTGATCATTAACGATGATATGCAATTAGCCAAAGCTGTCGGTGCCCATGGTGTGCATCTCGGACAGGATGACGGCAGCCCGACTACGGCACGCGACTATCTGGGTGCGAATGCCGTCATTGGTGTGACTTGCCACGCGTCACTGCCCCTTGCACAGCGTGCGATAAAACAAGGGGCGAGTTATGTGGCCTTCGGCCGTTTCTTTCCGTCCAATACCAAACCTGACGCACCGCCCGCGCCTCTGTCGCTACTGACAGAGGCTCGTGATCTATGTAAACCGACGCCCATCGTCGCCATCGGTGGAATTACTTTGGAGAATGGTGCGAAGGTATTGGCAGCGGGAGCAAATATTCTGGCGGTCAGCCACAGTTTATTTGCTGCTGCGGATATTAAACGACAAGCACGGGCGTTTATTCAGCTACAGGAAAAAGTGAATCAGAGATGACACATCGGTTGAGATGCTTGCACAAGATAACCGTCAACCTTTTCATAAAATTATTATTGATTTAAGGATTTTCTATGAGCCGCTCAGAAAGTTTATTTTTACAGGCGCAACAACATATTCCCGGCGGCGTAAACTCACCGGTCAGGGCATTCAAAGCGGTGGGCGGGACGCCGATTTTTTTTGAAAAAGCCCTGGGGGCTTATGTCTGGGATGCCGACAACAAACGCTATATTGATTACGTCCAGTCCTGGGGCCCCATGGTGCTTGGTCATGCGCACCCCGATGTCATTAATGCTGTTATTGAAACCGCAAAATTTGGCTTAAGTTTCGGCGCGCCGACAGAACGCGAAACCACGTTGGCCGAAAAATTGTGCCGACTAATGCCCGGCATGGACATGGTGCGTTTCGTCAGCTCCGGCACCGAAGCGACCATGAGTGCCATTCGCCTGGCGCGCGCGTTTACCGAACGCGACAAGATCATTAAATTTGAAGGTTGTTATCACGGCCACTCCGACTCCCTGCTAATCAAAGCGGGCTCTGGTGCGTTGACACTGGGTGTACCCAGTTCACCTGGCGTACCAGCCGTGCTGGCTGATCATACCATCACCCTGGATTACAACGACGCCCAACAAGTGCGCGAATGTTTTGCTTCGCTGGGTGACAAAATCGCTTGTATCATTGTCGAGCCGGTAGTTGGCAACATGAACTGTGTGCCGCCGGTTCCCGGTTTTCTGGAAACCTTGCGCGATGTCTGCGATCAATATGGCAGTCTGTTAATTCTTGATGAAGTGATGACCGGTTTTCGTGTGAGCCACACTGGCGCCCAAGGTCATTACCAGATCAAAGCGGATATCACGACTTTGGGTAAGGTAATCGGCGGCGGTATGCCGGTGGGCGCTTTCGGTGGCCGGCGCGATGTGATGCAGATGATTGCGCCCTCTGGCCCGGTTTATCAGGCGGGCACGCTCTCAGGAAATCCGGTTGCTATGGCCGCCGGCCTGAAGACACTCGAACTCCTGGAGAATCCTGCGATCTATCCGCAACTCAATGCACGAACCGAACAATTGGTGACGGGTTTGCAGCGATTGGCCGATGAAGCGGGTATTCCTTTCACTACCAATCATGTCGGCAGCATGTTTGGTTTTTTCTTCACCGAAGAAAAAAAGGTAACCAATTTCAAGCAGGTTATGGCCTGTAATATCCCGCGCTTCAACCAATTTTTTCACGGCATGTTGAAACGCGGCATTTACCTGGCGCCGGCATCTTACGAAGCCGGTTTTATGTCAGCAGCCCATACGGAAGACGATATTCACACCACCTTGCAAGCGGCTAAAGAAACCTTTGCTGAACTGGTTTAATTGACAAATGCCCAGCCCGAGTTAAATAGAGATATTCGGGCTGGGCAGTAAGGTTTATGTAGCGGGGGAAAATCATACACAAGGAGCTTGGGTAACCTACACTACTGTTAATAACACGATAAAACTAAACGCGATTGCCATCGGCTGAGAATAATAATTATGCAATCACCCAACCTGCTTAGAACAGTTATGCAGGATCACACCGGTCAATACTGGGTGGGTCAGTTTATCTTCTGGTTTGGTCTGTCCGTTGTTCCTTTTCTCGGTATTGTCTTCTGGTATAACACCACCAAACTGGTTTACGTTGAGCATATGTTTTTGCAGGCTGCGTTGGGCCTGTTGCTGTCCTTTCCCCTGGGATGGTTTTATTCCATCATCTGGAAGTTTGGTCCTATCCTGCGTATGTGTCTGGTGTTGTCCATGGCTGGCGCCGTGGCAGCGCTCTGGACGGCCTTGCGCGTGGTGACCTACATCTGGCTGACTGGTGAAGTAAATACCTGGAATGATTTTGGCGGTTGGTATTTCGGTGCGTTTTATATTTTCCTGTGTTGGTCGGCGTTATATCACGGCATGATTTATTATCGTCTGCTGGAAATCGAACACACCGAACGTTTGAAAGAAGTAGCTCATACCAAAGAAGAACAGATCAAACGTTTAAAAGCGGAGTCTATCGCGCGCGAAGCGCAATTAAAGATGTTGCGCTACCAGATCAATCCCCATTTTTTATTTAATACACTCCACGCTATTTATGCACTCATAAAACTGAACGACGACAGCCGGGCTTTGGGAATGATTGCCAAGCTGGGAAAATTCCTACGTTATTCCCTGGAGTACGATCCGCAATTACAGGTCAATCTGGAAGATGAAATCAATACCTTAACGCTCTATTTAAATATCGAGAGGGTTCGCTTTTCGGATCGTCTCAGCGTCGAATTTGATATCAGCGAGCCCGCTAAAACAGCAAAAATTCCCAGTCTTTTATTGCAGCCGCTGATTGAGAACTCAATCAAATATGCTGTCGCTACCAGTGAAGACGGCGGGCAGATTCAGATCAAGGCCGACGTTGAGCGCGACGAACTGCTGCTGGAAGTCATTGATAACGGCCCGGGCCTGGCAGGCGTCAAACCGACACCGGGCCAGACTACCGGCGTCGGTTTGCGCAACACGCGCGAGCGCTTGCAAACCCTGTATGGTGATCAGCATTTATTTCAGGTGGAGGAAGCAAAACCAAGCGGTGTTCATATCAGCATTCGCATTCCCTACGAGAGCGTGGTGTCTGATGTACCGGATAATACCAATAAAAAAACCTACAACTTTACTGGGTAAATTAGGCCATGATGAAACTCAGAACGATTATTGTGGACGATGAGCCACTGGCACTCAGCGTGCTAAAAACCTGCCTGGAAGATTTTCCGGAAATTGAGATCATTGCAGAGTGTCGCAACGGCCGGGAAGCCATCGACAAAACCCTGGAACTCTCCCCGGATTTAATGTTCCTCGATATTCAAATGCCCGGTAAAAACGGTTTTGAAGTAATCAAGGCATTGCAAAATGATGTGATGCCGATGATTGTGTTTATCACCACCTATCAACAATATGCGCTGGATGCATTCGACCTTCATGCGGTGGACTATATTCCCAAGCCGCTGGATGAAGAGCGTCTGGCGCGTGCCGTGCAACGCGCACTGGATCGTTATCAGGGCACCCAGGTCAGCGGACACAACAAACAACCGTTGATCGGTGCGATTGATGCAGTGGTAAAAAAATTATCCGGCGAGGCTGATGCGCATGCCGAATTAACACCACCCACGCTGGATGGTGTTGCACGAAAAATTATTGTGCGCGATGCCGGTTCTGCGGTGGTGATTCCTGAATCGGATATCGACTGGATTGATGCTGCTGGCGATTACATGTGCATTCACGCCAAGGACACGACGCACATCATGCGCAGCACGGTGAAAGAGTTGGTGAATATGCTCGATGGCCAGGTGTTCAAGCGCATCCACCGCTCAACGATTGTGAACATTGATCGCATTCAAACGATTCAATCGCTCAGCAAAGGGGACTATGTGGTGTTATTGACCTGCGGCGAGCGGTTGAAGGTGAGTCGTAACTATAACGAGGCGGTTCGAGCGTTTTTACATAAATGACATCGAGTTAAAGAATTCCTTATTCCTTTTGATACAGATCGCGTCGGATTACGCCTTTGGCTAATCCGACCTACTTCACAATTTCCTGCTTGTCCATCCGGCTTGTCGTGTGCTGAGACCGCCTTGTCTGATGCCGGTTGTCCTCGCTCACCGCGCTTGGGATGCTATAGGCTGCGGTAAACATTCCTTACCCGAGAACAACATAATAAACGGCTTTGCGGGCACGGTTACTCATACTCCGATTCCAACTGCGTCCACACCCCACGGAAGACGATTCCAATAACGATAATCAGAGAGCTGGCAGGTTCCAATTCTTATCCTGACGCTGTATTTCCTATAACGAAAAATTTACCCATGCAGGAAGAAAACCATGAAAATTCCTAATCGGCCTTTCTTACCGACGCTGCTGGCGGGCCTGTGCCTGAGCTGGTCAGCAACCTCCACGGCCCAATCCACCCTGATCTGGTCGGATGAATTCGACGGCGACCGCATCGACCGTTCCACCTGGACCTTCACTACCGGCGGTAGCGGTAACGGCAACGGCGAATTACAGTTTTATACCGCCGCCAGCGAAAACGCTTATCTCGACGATGGCAAGCTGGTAATCGAAGCACGCCGCGAAACGATGGAAGGTAAAGAATTTACCTCCGCCCGTTTGCACACCAATGGGCGTATGGCGTTTAAATACGGCACCATCGAAGCGCGCATTAAATTGCCGCGTCTGGACAACGGCCTGTGGCCAGCATTCTGGATGCTGGGCAACAACTTCGGGATCGATGGCTGGCCCAAGTCCGGGGAGTGGGACATTCTCGAAGCCGGCTACAAATCCGCCATTGATGATGGCACTGTCAATAACGCTGTGTCCGGCGCTATGCACTGGTGGCATGAAACAGGTACCTGGAGCGATTGGTTGCAAGCCGACGCGGCGGCAGATGTCGTATTGCCGTTTAATCTTTACGACGAGTACCACAACTATCGCCTGTCCTGGACGCCCACCGAAGTCACCATGTCGGTCGACGACACGACCTACTTCACCATGGATATTACCGACCCCAACATGTCGGAATTCCGCACTGACCCGGCCCATATTATTTTGAACCTCGCGGTCGGTGGATTTAACTTCGTCGAGATCACTGATCCCGCGCAAATCACCGCGCCCTTCCCCGCGAAGATGATGGTGGAATACGTTCGCCTGTACGAGAACGAATACACCGAGTTGCATCTGGCGGAAGACAACTTGCCCAGCGGCAACTTTGGCGTTTCCACCGAAACCACACCGGTGTTGAGCGAACTTAACTGGGGCGACCGCACCAACCTGTATATCTGGAACAACATGACCACCGTGGCCACTACGCCATCGGAAGGCAGCTCAGCGTTGGCTTACCAGATCCAGCCGGGCGACTGGTGGGGCATGGGCCTGCTGCATCGGGATTACAACATGCGCAACTATGTGCATGGCTATTTGCATCTCGATATCAAAACCGCATCAACCAGCAACTTCAGCATCGGCATGGCCAGCACCTCCGGTGGCGACGCCAGTATTGAATTCGCCGAAGGCGGTGAGCAATACGGTCTGGTACGCGATGGCGAATGGCATCACGTAGCGATTCCGTTGAGCAAATTCGGCGGCGTGGATTTTGAAACGGTGAAAACCTTTTTCAGCATCTCCGGCCCTGCACCGAGTGCGGTGATGGAAATCGCCGTCGACAACATTTATTTGTCTGAAAGTATTGAGTTACCCGCACCGGAATTCGGCAACTTCGGTATCTACACCGAAAACCCGGCGCATCGTGACGCGGGCGATTTCGGTTTCGGCGTAAACGGTGATTTGTTCCTGTGGGACGACACCCTCACGCTGGAACCCGGCAATGTATTGGAAGGCAACGCCTCGTTGAATTTGAAGTCCACCGGTAAGGGCTGGTACGGCATGGGCCTGACCGCGCGCGAAGGCTTTAACCTGACCGCCTTCGATAATCCCGACGGCAAATTGCATTTCTCTTTGAAAACCACTGACCAGGGCGACTTCCAGATCGGAATCAAAAGCGGCAACGTGAATGTGATTGGCCAGAAGTGGATTTATTTTAAAGCCGGTAATGATCCCTACGGTTTTGCGCGCGACGGCCAGTGGCATGAGATTGTGATTCCGGTTACCGAGTTGGCCAAAGACCTTGACCTGTTCGATGTGCGTCAATTACTGCAAGTCCTGGGTACCGGCGAAATTACCAGCATCGCTATCGATGATGTTTACCTCTCCGGCGGTCAGGCGGCCAAAGATCCCGGCCACAATGGCCCGGTGGTTAATCGCGCACCCACTGCAGCCGTAAAACCGTCCGTTATGGGTGGCCCTGCCGGACTCACCGTCGACTTTGATGGCAGTAAATCCAATGACGTGAATGGCGATACCCTGACCTACAGCTGGGACTTTGGTGACGGCACCACCGGTAGCGGCGTCAATGCATCACACACCTATGCGGATGAAGGCACCTACACCGTGACACTGACCGTCAGTGACGGCGAGCTGAGTGCGAGCGCCAAAACATTCATCTTCGTGGATGCCGATTATGGTCAAACCAAAAGTGACAAACGCGGTTTAGGTTATGGTCACCATTCGGTCGAAGATTTTGAGGTGATCTCCAAAGGCATCAGTTGGTGGTACAACTGGAGCCATCGCCCGGATGTGATGATTGAAGATGTACTCGATAACTACGGCGTGGAGTTTGCGCCCATGGCGTGGAACGGTGCGTTCAATGATCAGGCCATGCGCGATTACATTGCCAGCAACCCGAACGTGAAATATATCCTCGCGTTCAACGAGCCAAACTTTATCGATCAAGCCAATATGACGCCCTCGCAAGCCGCCGCTGAGTGGTATCGCCTGGAAGCCATTGCCGATGAATTTGATTTGAAGATTGTCAGCGTGGCGATGAATTTCTGCGGCAATTGCGTTACTGAAAACGGCACCACCTATTACGATCCGATTGATTACTTCGACGATTTCTTTGCGGTGTGTCCGGACTGCCGCGTGGATGCGATTTCGATTCACGCTTACATGGAAGATGTCGGCGGTGTGGAGTGGTACGTGAATTTGTTCAAGAAATACAACCGCCCCATCTGGATGACGGAATTCTCAGCTTGGAATGACACCACCACGCTGGAAGATCAAAAGCGCTTCCTGATTCAGACGGTGGATTACTTCGAAAACGATGACGACGTTGAGCGCTACGCCTGGTTTACCGGTCGCCGTAACGGCCACCCTTACAACGGCTTGTTCGACTATCGCCAGTCCGGTGTTCTCAATGAGTTGGGTAGTATTTATGTGAACATGCCGGTCCACGGTGACGAGAGTGTGCATAACTTGCCGTCCCGCGTTGAAGCAGAAAACTATGCAACCATGAGCGGTATTCGCCTGGAGCAAACCACCGATGCCAATGGTTTCCTGAGTGTCACCGAGGTCGAAGCGGGCGATTGGATTGAGTACAACATTGTCAGCAGCGCCAGCGCTTATGAAGTGGCCGCGCGCGTAACCAGTGACGTGGGCGGCACGATTGATGTGCTCGTCGATGGCCAGCAGGTTGCCACTATCGATGTGGCAGCTACCGCTGATCTGCAAACCTGGGAGACCGTCAATGCAACGCTGAACCTAGCTGCCGGCTCACACAAACTGCGCCTGGTATTTAATAGCGCAATTCAGTTGAACTGGATGGATTTCGCCACCGGCAACGATGACGACGATGATGAAGAGAGAACACCCACCGGTAACCTCGCCCTGGACCGTCCGGTGTTTACCTCATCCAGCGAAGACGGTGCCATGTCCGGTGCGCAAGCGGTGGATGGCAATACCAACACCCGTTGGGCAAGTGGCTGGAGTGACGCCGAGTGGGTCTATGTCGACCTGGGTGCGAGCTACAACCTGACGCGTGTGGTACTGAATTGGGAAGCGGCTTACGGTCGTGATTATCAATTGCAGGTGTCTGATGATGCGTCGCAGTGGACCACGGTGAAAACCGTCACCGGCGGCACCGGCGGTATGGATTCCCAGGATATTGCCGGCTCCGGTCGTTACCTGCGCATGCTCGGTAATGTGCGCGGCACGGGTTACGGGTATTCCTTGTGGGAGCTGGAGGTTTACGGCACGACCGGTACGAGCGGTTCAAGTTCTTCCGTCGCGTCGAGTGTAGCGAGCAGTTCTTCCAGCAGCTCCAGTGTGGTGAGTTCAGCCAGTTCCTCGGTAGCGTCAAGCATTTCGAGCAGTGTGGCCTCCAGCTCCAGCAGCCAGTCCAGCTCGGTAGTGAGCGGCGGCAATCTGGCGTTGAGCAAGCCGGTTGTGGCGTCTTCGACGGAGGGTGGCGTTTGGGCGGCGAGTTATGTTGTGGATGGCAACGCGGGTACGCGCTGGTCGAGTGAGTTTAGCGATAACCAGTGGATTTATGTGGACCTGGGTTCAAGCCGGTCGATCATGGGTGTTGTGCTGAATTGGGAAGGCGCGTTTGGTCGAGGTTATGAGATTCAGGTGTCTGATGATGCAAGTCAGTGGACGACGGTGCATACCGAAGTAAATGGCGATGGCGGGATTGATGATATTCCGGTGTCGGCGAGTGGTCGGTATGTGCGGATGCTGGGGACACAACGGGGGACCGGTTATGGTTATTCGTTGTGGGAGTTTGAGGTCTATTAATTCATGGCTTGGCCTCGTCGATGGTTCGGTTAGCTTTGTGTGATCCGGCCCGACGATTTTTTCTTCGACAGAGCTTTTTCGACAGGCTCGGTGATGTTTACGGAGTTTGTCGAGGAAGACTGTCGGAGATTTTTTTCAGTGTGTCACCTTAAAACCCCGTAGGTCGGATTGGGCGCGTACGCGCCGTAATCCGACAGCGATGTCCGGAGAATACGTCGGATTACGCCGTTGGCTAATCCGACCTACTGTTTCCTCCAGGTTATGTGGCCAAGCGTACATAGCCAACGAAAAGCGTCTGCTAAAATTTTCCCGCTTAATTCTCCCCTCCAAGCGCTGCTCAAAAACCAGCCTGTTCATTATTATTTTCCCATCTGATTTAGCCCATTTTTTTGGGAACCAAGTGGATTCTCATGCTACTATCGCGCGACTTACGTCACTCGAATACTCTATCTATCGTTAAAACTGAATGCCTACATTATTCTTATGATTCTGATTGTAGATGATAACCAGGAAAACGTTTTTTCCTTACAGGCACTGCTTGAGTTAAATAACTTTCGCGTGCACTCGGCCTCGTCCGGCGAAGAGGCGCTGAAACTCATACTTAAAAATAACACCAGTTACGCACTGATTATTCTCGACGTGCAAATGCCCGAGATGGATGGGTTTGAAGTCGCTGAAACCATATTGAGCTACAGCAAGACCAAAGATATTCCCATCATCTTTCTGTCGGCCGTGAATACCCATAAAAAATATATTGCGAAAGGCTACGCATCCGGCGGAGTGGATTACATCACCAAACCGGTTGATGCGGATATCCTGCTATTAAAGATCAAAACCTTTTACAAGTTATCGGAGCAGAAACGGCAGCTGATCGAAAAGGATAATTTCTTACGCGAAGAGATTGAGTTTCGTCGTCAGGCAGAAAATGCGCTTGAACAGAAAGTGGAAGAGCTCAAGTCCACGCTGGAGTCGCTGCCACATATGGCATTTACCACCTGCCAGGACGGCAGGATTGAATTCGTCAACCACCTTTGGTTTAACTACAGCCAGCAGGCCGACCAGTTTCCCGAGGCAGATAACTTTGCCATTGCAGCTCACATCAAAACCACGATTGCCTCAGGCAAACAAAGCGTGCAGGAAATTCGCCTGAAGATACCTGTGGATATGGATTACCGGTTTCACGTTCTGTACTTCACGCCCGTAATCAAAGACGAAAAGATCGTGCGTTGGGTCGGTATCTTCACCGACATTCATGAACAGAAGCTCATGTCACAGACACTTGAGAAAAAAGTCGATGAGCGTACCCACGAGCTAATTGAAATCAATAAAAAACTCGAAGCCAGCAATACCGAACTGCAAAAATTTGCCTTCATCGCTTCTCACGATTTGCAGGAGCCGTTGCGCAAGATCCAGATCTTCAGCGATATGATTGTCAAGCGTTACATAAACGACTCCTTCAACAGCACCAAACTCTTGCAGAAGATTACCGAATCCGCCGCCAAGATGAGCACCCTGATCAGAAATGTTCTGGAATACTCTCGCCTGCCCGATAAGAATTTTTATGAAACCGTTGACCTTAACCTGGTGGTTAATGAGTTGTTGCAGGATTTTGAGTGGGAGATTAAGTCGCGTAATGCCAGGATTCACATAGACCGATTTCCGGAGATGGAAGCCATTCCCGGCCAGATACGCCAAGTCTTCCAGAACCTGCTCACCAACTCCCTGAAATTCTCCCAGGACACACAGCACCCGGAAATTTCCATCAAGGTGGAAACAGTGGAAGCAAAGTCCTTTACCGCTTCACAGAGTGACAGCGGGCAATTCTGCCGCATCTGTTTCCAGGATAACGGTATCGGTTTTGACCAGAAATTTTCCGATAAGATATTTGAAATATTTCAGCGCCTGAACCAGCGTGAGGGCACCCAGGGCACCGGTATCGGCTTAGCCATTGTCAAAAAAGTCATCGATACCCATAACGGTATCATTACCGTAGAAAGTAACGAAAACCAGGGCGCCAGATTTATTATGGTCATCCCCGTCAAACAATCCGCCACGCGTGCCGAAGAAAAACTATGAAAAAATACACCAGCAATCTGCTTATTGGTTTTGGCATATCACTGTTAGTGTTGTTTATCAGCTCTACCGCATCATTTATCAGCATCAACAACCTGCTGACCAGTGTGCATTGGGTTAATCATTCCAATGAAATCATCATCGACGCAGAAGAAATACTGGCAGCCTTGCGCGAGGCTGAAGCGGGGCAACGAGGCTACCTGATGACGGGTGACCCGGAGTATCTCGAATTTTTTAATTATTCCCAAAGCAGCGCGCGCGAAGCACTGGACCTAATTGATGCCTTGACGATTGATAACCCGGTACAACAGGAATCTGCCCAGGAGTTACGGGCACATATAGAAAACCGCCTGGTATTGCTTAATCAATTGATTACCCACAAAGACACCACCGGCATTATCGATACCGAGGGGCTAAACAAAGGTAAAGAGTTGATGGACAAGGTTGAACAAACCCTGTCTGTTATTAAGCAGCGCGAGACAGAGCTATTGGCCAACCGCGTTACCACCATGAATAACTCAGCCCGCTATACCACAGCGTTGATTGTCATTGCCGCATTGATTGCTTTGCTTATCACTACGTTATTTTATGTTCGCATCAAGAATGATTTTGCCCAGCGCGCGTTGCTGCAAAAGGAACTGGAGCGAAAAGACCGGGATATCAGCGAGCGCATTGACATCATCAAAAGTGTTGCTGATCGTATTGCCTTGGGCAACTACACCATTCGTATCGATCATCAACAGTCCGATTCACTTGGCAATGTCGCCGTTTCGCTGAACAAAATGGCTGCCTCACTGGAGCAATCATTTCAGATACTATCCGACAAGGAATGGGCACAAAGCGGTATGGCTTCATTAAACGATGTGATGATCGGCGAACATAACGTGGAAAAGCTCTGCGACGGTATTATTGAGTTTATTGCCAGCTTTATCGGTGCGCACGCCGGTGCGGTTTATATTCTCGATCATGAGGAGCTGCGTTTCTTTGCCGGTTTTGCATACGCGGCAGATCCGGCCAGAGCCAGTTTTAAACTGGGCGAAGGTGTTATCGGCCAGGCTGTAGCGACCAATCGCCTGATGGAATTGAAGGATATCCCGCCGGAAAGTATCTATATCAAGTTTACCCTGGGTGAGGCCACACCCAACCATCTCCTTGCTATACCCATTATGGATGGTCACACCATCAAAGGCGCGATTGAATTGGCCTCGCTGGGCAACTTTAGTGAACGCGAGATAGATTTTCTGAAAAATGCTGTCCATAACATCGGCATCGCCATCTCCGCCGCACAAAATCGCCGCCGCTTGCAAGAATTGCTGGACGAAACCCAATCGCAAGCTGAAGAGCTTCAGGCACAACATACCGAACTGGAAAACATCAACAGCGAACTAGAGGTTCAGGCGGAAAAACTGCAAGCCTCAGAAGAAGAGTTGCGCGCACAGCAGGACGAACTCCATTTCGCCAATCAGGCACTTGAGGAACGCAGCCTGTTACTCGAAGAAAGAAATCAGGTTATCTCCGCCAGAAATATTGAGATTCAGGAAAAAGCTGATGCGCTGGCGCAAAGCATGCGTTACAAATCTGAATTCCTGGCCAATATGTCCCACGAGCTGCGCACACCGCTGAACTCAATTCTGCTGCTGTCGCGCTTGATGTCGGAAAATAACAATCACAACCTCACCAACGACCAGATTGAATACGCCCGCGTTATTGAAACCTCCGGGCAGGGTTTGCTGACGCTGATTGATGAAATCCTCGACCTGTCGAAGATTGAATCGGGCAAGATGGAGCTGGAATATCAATTAGTACCCATCGCTGAAATTGCCGATGATATTAAATCCCTGTTCAAGCCGGTGGCGCTCGCTAAAAACCTGGAATTCAAGGTACAGATATCACCGGACCTGCCGGAATCTATCGAAACGGACAAGCTGCGGCTGGAACAAATTCTTCGCAATCTGGTGTCCAATGCACTCAAATTTACCGCCAAGGGTTATGTCAGCCTGACAGCGGTGCCCGTGGCTCAGGATAACCGACTGATAGACATCGTCGTAAAAGATACCGGCATCGGTATTCCCACGGACAAACAGGAATTGGTATTTGAAGCCTTTCAGCAAGCCGATGGTTCGACCCAACGTAAATATGGCGGAACCGGTTTGGGGCTCTCCATCAGCCGGGAGTTGGTCAAGTTATTAGGTGGTGAAATTCGCCTGACCAGTGAGGTCAATGCGGGCAGCGAATTTACCGTGCGTGTACCGCTGCGTAAACATAATATTCCGGCCCCCCAACCAGCACCGGTTGCAACACCCGAGATCAACCCCATCGAAGAATCCCGCAAGAAATTTATCAGTACCGATGTGCCTCGCAGCATTCCGGATGATCGGGAACATGTCGGTCGCACTGATAAAGTCATCCTGATTGTTGAGGACGACGTTAACTTCGCCAAAGCGCTGTTGGAATATACGCGCGAAAAAGGCTACAAAGGAATCGTTGCCGTGCGCGGCGACGAAGGCCTGGAACTCGCCAAAGAGTTCCTGCCCCTGGGTATCCTGTTGGATATTCAGTTACCAGTGAAGGATGGCTGGGAAGTGATGGAAGAACTCAAGGCGAACCCCAGCACTCGCCATATTCCCGTGCATATTATGTCGGTACACCAATTTAAAAATGAGAGCCTGTTAAAAGGTGCCGTCGACTTCATTGATAAACCGATTGCCTTTGAAAAAATGCACAGCGTCTTTCAAAAGATTGAATATGTCCTGACGCATCACCCGAAAAAAGTCCTGATTGTTGAAGAGAATACCAAGCACGCCAATGCCCTCGCCTACTTCTTGCAGAAATTTGACGTGCGCCTTGAAGTCAAAAGTGGTGTTGATGATGCCGTCACGTCACTCAGGCAGCAGGATGTAGATTGCGTCGTGCTAGACATGTGTGTTCCCCATGAACGCTCCTATGAAACACTGGAGGAAGTAAAAAGGACGCCGGGCCTGGAAAATTTACCGATCATTGTCTTTACCGGCAAAAGCCTGTCTTCAACTGAAGAGGTCAAGCTCAAACGTTACGCTGATTCTATTGTGGTCAAAACCGCGCATTCGTTTCGACGTATCCTCGATGAAGTATCACTCTTCCTGCACCTCATGGAGAAGAAGGAATCCGACAACAGCCCCCGGAAATCCAAACAACACACTCTGACATTGGATGACATTCTGGAAAATAAAACCGTACTCCTGGTTGACGACGATGTACGCAATATTTTCTCACTGACCAAAGTGATGGAAAGCATCAAGATGAATGTGGTCACCGCCATTGATGGCAAGGATGCATTAAAGCAGCTGACAGAAAATCCGCAGGTGGATATTGTCTTGATGGATATGATGATGCCGGAAATGGATGGCTATGAGACCACCAAAGCCATTCGCACAAATCCCGCGTACAGTGAATTGCCGATTATCGCTGTAACAGCCAAGGCAATGGTTGGTGATCGGGATAAATGTATCCAGGCCGGGGCATCGGACTACATCACCAAGCCCGTCGATATTGACCAATTGTTGTCATTGCTGCGCGTTTGGCTTTATGAAAAAAATTGAAGGCTTTGATAATCCCCCGGTCGTTCTGGATGATGAGCATATCACTATCATCCTCAACGACCTCATTGAACATCACGGCTACGATTTCAGGGGCTACTCCCGTTCATCACTCACCCGCCGGATCTACCGGCTGATGTCGCTGGACAAGTACGCCAGCTTTTCCGAGTTTCGGTTTCGCTTGAAATATGACGCCGGCTTTCTGAATCGCTTTGTGGAAGAAATCACCGTAAACGTCACCGAGATGTTTCGTGACCCGACGTTTTACCAAACACTGCGCCGGGATATTTTACCTTTGCTTGCAACCAAGCCACTCATCCGAATATGGCACGCAGGCTGCTCAACCGGCGAAGAAGTTTATTCCATGGCGATCCTGTTGCAGGAAGCAAATCTTTTACATAAATCATTGCTTTATGCCACCGATCTCAATCCCGCTGTGCTCAACACCACCCGCGAAGGTATTTACCCCTTGACGCAGATGAAAGGCTGGTCAGAAAACTATATTCTCGCGGGGGGTGTGCGGGATTTTTCCAGTTATTACACGGCAAATTATGACCGAGCCAAACTTGACAGTGCGCTGGCGGAACGCTTTGTACTGTCCACCCACAATCTGGTATCGGATCGTTCCTTTAACGAATTCCAGTTGATTCTGTGTCGGAATGTGCTGATTTATTTTGACAAGCCGTTGCAGGAAAAGGTATTGCAGTTGTTTGATGACAGCCTGGAAAGCCTTGGCTTTTTGGCTCTGGGTACCAAGGAGACGTTAAAATTTTCCGCTGTGGCCCATAAATTCCAACAGGTGGAACGCGACCAGAAAATCTGGCGAAAAGTTGCTTAAGCCGTTATAGAGTGGTTTCACCGAATACCTGAATTTTCTCTTCACGCAGTTTCAAATCGCACAGCAAGTCTTCAATATCTTTCAGGTTCACCGGTTTTACCAAATGGCCATCACATCCCGCCGCCCGCGATTGGGTGCGATCCCCCTCCTGCCCCCAACCGGTTACTGCCACAATAGTAATCGCTTTGCCATTAGCCTGTTCACGAATCAGTCGTGTTGCATCGTAACCATTCAGGTTAGGCATACCCACATCCATCAACACAATATGCGGTGCAAAGGCTTCCACGCTGGCAAGCGCTTCGAAGCCATCGTGGGCAATGCGTACATCGTGGCCCAATAAATTTAACAGCATCGCCATGGAATCACAGGCGTCGCGGTTGTCGTCCACAATCAGAATGCGCCGCTTGGGCTGATCAGATGCGTGTATATCCTTTACTCGGGGCTCTGGTTGCAGATCCGCAACGGTATTTAATATCGGCAAGGTTACACAAAACGTGCTGCCTTTATCGGGCCCATCGCTGCTTGCACTGACACTGCCTTGATGCATGTCGACCAACACTTTAACCAGTGCTAATCCAATACCCAACCCATCCATACAATGTTCGCTGTCACTTGGTACTTGCGAAAACATATCAAAAATATTCGGCAGTGACGCAGCGGGAATACCGATACCATTATCGCGGACTTCAACCGTCAATTGATTTTCATGGCGTTCGGCGATCAACCAGATTTTCCCACCCGGCTTGGTATATTTTGCGCTGTTCGAGAGCAGGTTGCTAAAGACCTGAGCCAGACGGGTAAGATCTGCATCAAGAAAGATTGGCTTTTCCGGCAATGACAAAGTCAGCGAATGCCCCGCTGCCTCAATAGCCGGGCGAGTTGCCTCAACGGCATTGTTGATCACTTCTTCCAGCGACACGCGACCTTTTTGCAGATGCAATTTATTGCGGTTCATCCGCGACACGTCCAGCAGGTCATCAATCAAGCGCACCATATGCGTCAATTGTCGCTCCATCATCGAGCGAACCTGGGCCATGGTTTGTGGGTCGTTTTCCGCCAGTTCGAGAATACGCAAGCCATTGCGTACCGGTGCGAGAGGGTTGCGCAATTCGTGAGCGAGCAACGCAATAAATTCATCTTTCTTGCGATCCGCTTCGGCAAGTTCTTCCGCACGACGCTGTAATTCCTGTTCCATTTGTTTGCGCTCTGTCACGTCGCGCGTCGTACCGGCAATTGCTTCAATTTCGCCATTAGCCCCAAAGACCGGCACAAAAATATAATCGTAAATGCGCAAACCGTGCGTGCCGATAAAGGGGACTTCATCCTGCACCGGACGCCCAGTGGTCAGTACTTCTGTTAATTCACGATCATGTTTGGCGGCATGCCATGCGGGATACCCCAATTCCAGGCAGTTTTTACCGGCAGACTCCGCCCAGGTCTTGCCCCACATTTTTAACAAGGCATCGTTGGCATAGGTAAAGCGAAAATCAAGATCGAAGACATAAACAAAATCAGGAATGGTGGCGAGGACTGTTTCGTAGAGGCGACGTTGGCGCTCAGATTCCTGGCGGATATGCGCCAGTTGGGTTTGTGCTTTTTTACGCTCGCTGAGATCAACGCCGTGAACAAGAATACCGGTAACCTTCCCTGAGGGAGACCGCAAGGGTTCGTAAATCAACTCAATATATCTTTCTTCCAGTTCTTGCTGCGGCGCTTTTCGTAACATAACCCGCATGTCAGAACCCACGAAGGGTTCCCCGGTCTGGAAGACATGATCAAGTATATTCAGGTAGCCTTGATCTTCTATTTCGGGCACCGCTTCGCGCACGGTTTTACCGACAAATGCACGGTCCCCCAAGAGTTCACAATAGCGTTGATTCACACTTTCAAAAACATGATCAGGCCCTCGCAGTACCGCCATAAATGCCGGTGACCGTTCAAAGGCTTCCCGGAGGCGCTCCCGCTCCTGTCGCAGTTTATCGATCAGGCGCCGGGATTCTTCCTCCATCCTTTTTCGTTCGGTAATATCTTTTAATACATTCACTGCACCAATAATATTGTGGTGCTCATCGCGAATCACATCAATGTTGACCAAGGCCACAATACGACTGCCGTCGGGCCGCTCGACTATAACTTCCTGATCGCATACCGGTTCGCCGCTAGCTAACACTTGCGCCATCGGCGCATCGGAGCGAGGCAACGGCGTTCCGTCCATCCAGAACAAACGATGGGCGCCACAAAATCGTTCACCCGTTTCTCCCGTTTGCGGCGCCCGTCCCCAGAGTTCAACGGCACGCTGGTTGTAACGCACAATCAAACCGGAGGGAGCCGCACAGACATACACCGCCGCGGGCATCAGATCGATCAATTTTGTATCAAGCCAACCCATAGCAGAAGACGAAACTGCACTTGACACGGCATTAGTCATTACCTTGGTGCTCCGTATACGTCATGAGTATTCTCAGTTGCACATTCGCGGACTCGCACTGCTTAACTTTTCGTCAGTACATTGAATTTAATTGATGCCAGATTAAATGCAGCGCGTATTTTTCATAATTGGCATGAGCAACTGAATTCAGCGATACAAATCCCTATCGTGTTTTTTGATGTTTTTTTCAAAAGTGGATCTGCAAAACCTCGGCATTCTTGTTGAAGGCTGAAATTGCCAGGTTTTGAAGGGTCCATATGAGGTTTCAGGAAAATTGTAGACGCCCGGAAACAAAGAATAAGTATATTAATAGATGTTAACAACAAACGGCGTGAATTACATAGGCCTGTGGCACTGAAAAATACTAATGGCGCAAATATATTCTGGAAATCCGGGAGCACTTTTACATGAGTCGCACCGGGTTTCACCTGAATACGGCTTCGCTTGTTGTGCCAATAGAAGTTATTGCTGCATAAATAGCGCAAAAATCGGGCAGCAACAAAATTAATGCACCAGAATATTTCAGCGTGCATGGCATGTATTATGACAAAGAATATTCCGTTACTGGCGTTGTGCTTCGTTATGCACCGCACATAGGAAGGTGGCAGGAAGAATTATATGAGAGAGCTGACGTAAAAAATATGTCGGACCGTTCAGCCCGACATAGGCGGTATTGTATTGATGTTATTGACCACTCACGGGTTTGATATTGCCGCAATCGGTGGATAGCCACTTACCACTTTGGGTCATAGCCATTTGCTCAGTTTTGCCATTGACCTCTGTAACAAAGGTCGATTTTCCGGTGTAGGCTTTTGGCGAACTAAACGTAATTTCTCCCGTACCGCTTGAGGGCGGATTACCGGCACAACTGAATTTGATCTTGAATGTATGTTTGGTTTGTTCAAGGATCTCTTGCTGGCAATCTTCATCCTGTTGGGGGAGATCGCCGCGATCAATATCTGCCTGTGTAACACACATCTTGACGGAGGTGCCGTCTTCTCCGATGCCAATGCCGTAGGAGGACATCATGCTTTCCATCATCTTGCGTTCTTCGGGTGACATATTGGCCAGTTGTTCTTGCATTTTTTTCATGGCTGCTTCCATTTCACCGCTGGGGTTGGTCATGGTGAATTTGTGTTCCCATAAGCCGGGTGTCATGTCGATTTTTACAGCGAGCGCTGGTGTGCTTATTGCACAACCAAGTAATAATGCGATGCAGGTTTTATATGTTTTCATGGTGTCGTCCGTGTGGGTTGTTGGGGAGATAACGCAGGGTTTAAAGCGGCTTTGATGCTAGTACAGTTTTTTGGTGGGGTAAAGTGGGGATGAAAAAGGGGAGCTCTAGAATCCGTTTGTCATTAGGCCTGTTATTTCGAAAACGCATACATACATCCCTGTAGCTCCTTCAAGTCGTCCCTGACTTGAAGGTTTCGAAATAACAGGCCTAACGCCAAACTCGCATTGCGGTAACAGCACGCTTGTTACTATCTATCCTGTATTTGTAGCATCTTTATTCCTGCAAGAGTTTCAGCAGTGTTGGTTCCATGGCTTTGGCCCAGGTGGCGTAGCTGCTTTCATTCAGGTGTAACAAATCTGGCATGACTGAGCGTGATAGGGTGCCGTCGTCGGTCAGGAAATGGTCGTTGATGTTCAGGTAAAAGATGTGTTGATTGTCGGCATAGGTTTTGATGATGTCGTTGATGCGGTTGTTGATCTGGCGCATTTCGGCATCGGGTTTTTCTTCGCGCGGGAATATGCCTAGCAGCAAAATCCTGGTTTCGGGCAAACGCGTGCGCAGTTCTTGCAAAACGGTTTTGATACCGGTGGCCGTGTATTGTGGTTGCGCTAAACGATGGCCGGTGTTGTTGGTGCCGATCATCAGCACCGCCACCTTGGGATTAATACCGTCTACTTCGCCGTGTTGTAAACGCCATAAGACATTTTCAGTGCGGTCACCGCCGTAGCCGAGGTTCACGGCGTTGCGGTCGGCGTAATATTCCTGCCAAACGGTGTTGCCTTCGTTTTCCCAACCTTGGGTGATGGAGTCGCCAATCATCAGCAAATCTACATTGCCCTGCTGGATACGTTGCAATTTTTCTTTATGGCGTGGCTCCCACCAGTCGCGCGCCCAGAATTCGTTGAGCATGGACGGCGTTACCGCAACGGTTTTGTAATCCGGGCAGGTGGCATTGGGCGTGCCGTTTTTCAGGAATTGGACGTTGGCGATGGCCAGTTCGCCGGCGCCGCCGGTTTCCAGTGCGAAGGGTAAAGTCACCGCGCTGAAGTCGTCACCCTCCTGCGCAAAACAGGACAAAGGCAGACGGATGTTTTGCCAGCCTTTTCCAGCCATGGCAAATGCCTGCTCGGTGAACGGCACTTTGCGTTTGCATTGCTCGCCGCATTGCAAACGGAAATTCACACCACCCTTGGCCAGCTCAATCACATTCATATCCAGTGATAAAACGCCGTTTTTCAGATGCTCGCGCAAGTCCAGCGGTTTGCCGCCTTCGAGGGTGAGGCCCGCGCTCCAGGTGTTTTTCCAGGTTAAGGTCAGCGCGTCTTCCTGCACATCTTTATCGCTGGTTCTGATCACCACACTGCCATCAGGCAAGGCTGCGTATGCACCGCTGAGGATTTGATTACGTTCATGGTTGTTGAAGAAAACATTCCAGGGCTGCAGCGGACGGCCTACATAAAATTTAATATCACCGGCTTTACCGGTTGCCACATCCGCCACTTTTTCCGGCAGGGTTTTCGGCCCGGTTTTTCCGGAGGCATAGGTCAAACCATAACCGTAGGCGAACAGCGGATCATAATCCGGATGATGCGAATTCAATTGCGCCTGCAGCGGTAATTTCGGCCAGGAAAATGTCAGCGTACCTTTGAAGTCGTGGTTGGCCGAACCGTCTGCCTTGGCGATCAACACATCAGCCACACCCGCGCCCTCGGTGCCCGGCAACCAGGCCGCTACAAACGCGTCGGATGCATTCAATTCAGGATTCACCCACAGGGGGCGGCCGGAGATAAATACCGAGACCACGGGAACATTTTTAGCTTTTAATGATTTCAGCAAAGCGAGATTGGTTTTGGTCACCGGTTCAAATTCCAGCGTTCCCAGATCACCCTGTCCTTCTGCATATGGATCTTCACCGAACACAACAATGGCTACATCCGGCTTGGTGGTGTAACTGCCATCAGCTGATAACACCGCGTTGCCGCCTGCATTTTCAACTGCCGTTTTGATTCCGGCATAAATGGAGGTCGCACCCGGAAAACTGGCGTTGGTATTACCGGTTCCTTGCCAGCTCACACTCCAACCGCCGGATTGTTTACCGATGTTGTCGGCACCATCACCGGCGACCAGTACTGTTTGCTGCGGCTTGATCGGCAACACGCGATTGTGGTTTTTTAACAGCACCAGACTTTCGCGCACCGCCTGCCGGGCGATAGCCCGATGTTCCGGATGGCCGATAATATTTTCGCTGCCGGCCAGTTCGCGCTCGGAAGGTTTTTTATCAAACAAACCCGCGCGCACTTTAACGCGCAAGATACGACGCACGGCATCGTCCAGGCGCGCCGCGCTGATTTCACCGGATTTCACTTGCGCCAATGTATTTTCATACATCGGTTTCCAATCGTAAGGCACCATTACCAGATCAACGCCGGCGTTAATCGCTTGTGCGCAGGAATCATTCGTACAACCCGGTACCTGGCCGTGACCATTCCAATCACCTACAACAAAGCCATCAAAACCCATGCGATTTTTCAGTACATCGGTCAGCAGATATTGATTGCCGTGCATCTTCTCGCCATTCCAGGCAGAGAAACTTGCCATCACACTTTGCACGCCCGCAGAAAGCGCGGCGGGATAACCGGGGTTATGGATGTCAATTAACTCCTGTTCACTGATTCGCGCATCACCCTGGTCGTCTCCACCAACGGTGCCGCCATCGGCAAGGAAATGTTTTGCGGTGGCAACGACATGTTGCTCTTGCAGAAATGCCGGGGAATTTACTTGCCCCTGCAAACCTTCCACCATTGCGCGCGCATACTCCTGCACCAGCTTTGGATCTTCCGCATAACTCTCGTAGGTGCGCCCCCAGAAATCGTTTTGTGCCACAGCAATTGTCGGCGCGAAAACCCATTCAATACCAGTCGCACGAACTTCCCGCGCAGTCACTGCGCCAATCTGGCGAATCAGGTCTGGATTGTTGGTGGCACCGAGGCCAATGTTGTGCGGGAAAATCGTCGCGCCGGTGACGTTGTTGTGGCCGTGTACGGCGTCGGTGCCCCAGATAACCGGAATGGCGACTTTGCCATCGCTGGTGTCCATGGAGGCGTTGTAGAGGGTGTCGGCAAGTGCGAGCCAGTCTTTCGGTTTTGCATTGGCAATACGGTTGGGCATGGAGCCGCCGCCGTTGAGTACTGAGCCCAGATGATATTTTTTGATGTCGTCGGGCGTAACGGCCTGGATTTCGCCTTGCATGATCTGGCCGACTTTTTCTTCGAGGGTCATGCGGGAGAGGAGTTGCTCGACGTGTTGTTCGGTGGTGACATCACTGACGGGGCTTTCGAGTTTTGGCCAGCCTTCGATGCCGACTTTTTGCGTTACGGGTGGGGTAACGTCCTGGTTGGAGCAGCTTGTCAGGGTGATTAACAAGGCGCTAAACAACGTTAGTTTTAGTGAGGGTTTTTTCATGTTTTTTTACCTTCTTTTTTAGATTTTTTACTAGTGCGAGTGGGTGGGGAGTTGGGTAGAGGGGGGCGAGACGCGCCGTAAATACTTCCTTGTAGGCTCAGCAGCGGCGTCCTGCCGCTGATGGTCTCGCCCCCCTCTACCCAACTCCTGCATCACGACTGAGGATTCTTTCGGAAGGTGGTTTTCTATTTACTCACCGGGAATGAAAAATCGTCGCGGAATTAAATTTAAGAATCTGCTTACTAAAAAGTATCGTTTGTACCAGACAAAACTAAAAGCTCAATTAAAAAAACTAAACACTTTTGTCTCATTTAGGACCAAGGCGGTGGGGAGAGTGATCGGTTGTTGCTTGTGAGACCATCACCCGCATGGACGACCCACATGGATGTGGGAAGTTTCCCGAAGCGCCGGGAGCGCGTAGGGATGCGGGTGTTGTGCCTACAGGGATGTATTCACGGCGTGTCTCACAAGCAACAACCGATCACTCACTACAATCCAAAATCAACAACCACCTGTTTTTGAACCCCCATCCCCTCAATCCCCAATTCCATCACATCACCAACATTCAAATAAACCGGCGGCTTTTGCCCCAGTCCTACGCCCGGCGGTGTACCGGTGGAGATGACATCGCCCGGTTGCAAACTCATAAACTGACTCAGGTAGTGAACCAAAAATGCCGGGCCGAAGACCATTTGGTTGGTTGAGCCGTTTTGAAAGGTTTTGCCGTTCACCTTTAACCACAAGTTCAAATTTAACGGATCAGGCACTTCATCTTTTGTCACCAGGTAAGGGCCAAGCGGGCCAAAGCTATCACAACCTTTCCCCTTATCCCACTGCCCACCACGTTCCAGTTGAAACTCGCGCTCGGACACATCGTTAATCACGCAATAACCGGCGATGTAATCCATCGCGTCACTTTCTTCAACATAGCTGGTGTGTTTGCCGATCACGATGCCCAGTTCGACCTCCCAATCCAGTTTAGTCGAATTGCGCGGTTTAATAACAGGATCGTTGGGTCCGGTGATGGCGCTGGTGGCCTTCATGAAGACGACGGGCTCCGCCGGAACGGCAAGGCCGGATTCGGCGGCGTGGTCAGCGTAATTTAAACCTATGCAGATAAATTTACCGACCTGGTTTACGCAGGGGCCGAGGCGCAGGTTTTTATCAACAAGTGGCAAACTTTCAATATCAAGCGCCGCCAGCTGCGCCAAAATCTCGGCAGAGATTGTTTTGCCATTCACATCGTCGATGATTCCGGAAAGGTCACGCACTTGACCTTGTGCATCCAGAAGTCCCGGACGCTCCTGCCCCGGTGTACCGTAGCGCAATAATTTCATAACGTGTCTCACTGTCTAAAAAAGCGGATTCACTCAAAATCCCACAAAAAATTAGAAGCCGTCTCAAAAATCAATTGGCGAGACTCAGGCAAAGCGAAAGGCTGATGAGGAGCGGAGTTTACTTAAGTAAATGAGCACCGGAATCAGTTTTTCAACGCAGTATCAGGCCGCCAATTGATTTTTGAGATGGCTTCTAGTTACTCCATCCACCATCAATCACATTGATAGTTCCCGTGGTAAACGCCGATGCATCGCTCGCCAGATACAACGCCAGCTCTGCCATTTCGCGCGCGCTGCCCAAGCGGCCCATGGGTTGCCGCGCCACGAAATTTTTGTACGCGGTCTCATAATCACCGGTAGCACGCATGCGTTCTTCCAGTGACGGCGTTTGTACGGTACCAGGGCAAATAGCGTTGCAGCGTATGCCCTGGGTGACAAAATCGGCAGCAACTGATTTAGTCAGACCGATGACGGCAGCCTTGGTCATGCCGTAGGCAAATCGATTGGGTGCGCCTTTGATGGAACTGGCTACGGACGACATATTGATGATGGAGCCCTTACCCGTGGTCAACATGCCGGGCAGGAAAGCGCGGATCATGCGGTACATGGAGGTGACATTCAAGTCGAGGGAAAATTGCCAGTCTTGTTCAGCGCAATCGAGGATCGTGCCGTTATGCACATAGCCCGCGCAGTTAAACAGAATATGCACCGGACCCACCTCTTCGCTGAGGGCTTTTATCGCGTCGGGATCAAGTACATTCAATTGCCGTGTTTCACAATTTTCCAGCGTCTGTAATAAATCAAGATTAATATCCGTTGCAATTACCCGTGCGCCTTCACTGGCAAATAATTCTGCGGCGGCGCGGCCGATGCCTTGTGCAGCGGCGGTGATCAAGGCAGTTTTTCCTGCGAGGCGTTTCATTATTTTTTCCGTTTTTTATGAATACTGGTTACGCGATTTGACGAACCGGCAAACATGCCGGGCCAATCGGTTCAAAGGCTTTATAGGTCAGGATAAATTCCTGATGGCCCAAGTCTTCTGACACACTGCGCGCGCCGGAAGCGACGGCGATAACCTTGCCAAGAATTTCTTCACCCACGTCATCGAGACTCGCTTCGCCTTCGAGGATGCGCCCTGCGTTCACATCCATATCGCCCGCCATGCGGCGAAAGGTTTCCGGATTGGCGCAGACTTTAATCACCGGTGAAATAGCCGAGCCCACCACCGAGCCGCGCCCGGTGGTAAATAAAATCACGTGGGAGCCGCAGGCAATCAGTTCAACAATTTCGGCGTTATCAGAAATATTGGGAAAGCCAAAACGCGGTTCGCCATCCGGCACCACGTCGAGTAAATATAAACCGCCGGCGGGCGGAACATCGCCCGGTTTAATTAATCCGCTGATCGGTGAGGAGCCGGATTTTGAATAGGCGCCCATGGATTTTTCTTCGAGGGTTGTCAGCCCACCATCGGCATTGCCCGGTGCAAAACTGCCGAAGCCCATCACGCGATAATAATGCTCAGCTTTTTCCACACAGGCTTCGATAGCCGCACCCAATTCCGGTGTAGTAGCACGATCCGACATCACCGTTTCACAACCAATCAGCTCACCGGTTTCTTCAAAGATGCAGGTTGCATCCGCCGCGACTAATGCATCAAAACAACGGCCCACCGCCGGGTTGGCAGTAATACCGCTGGTACCGTCAGAACCGCCACAAATCGTACCGACAATTAATTCGTTCAGCGCCATGGGCACACGTTTTACCTGCGCGATCTGCTCACGCAATTGCGTCACGGCAGCAACACCGGCATCGATGGTGGCGCGTGTGCCGCCCGCTTCCTGAATCACCAGCAATTCAGCCGGACGTCCGCTGGCACGAATCAGCGTTAATAATTTTTCGCGATTCATACTTTCACAGCCAAGTGATACCAACAGCGCACCACCAACATTCGGGTGCGTGCACACCGCATTCATCATGCGAAACGCATATTCGTTGGGAAAACAACCGGGGAAGCCGATCAAGTGAACATCCATATCATTGGCAAGCGTAACAATGCGGCGACTGACGTGATGCGCACACTCAACCAGGTAAGCCACCACAATGACATTGCGAATTCCTTTGCGGCCGTCCTGCCGCAAATAACCTTGAAACGATACGGCGGTGCTCATCAACTTTCACTCCGATCTTTATTTTGGCGCGTGCGTGTATGACTGGGAATGTAATCACTTTGCATGTTGTGCATGTGGACGTGACCACCGGGTGCGGCAGCTGCCGTCATTGAGCCAACCGGCGCGCCGTATTTGAAAATTTTGTCGCCAGTGTTCAGTGTGAAGCGCGCCAGCTTGTGACCAACGCCGATATCCTCGGCAGCAATAACTGGTTTGCCATCAATCATCAAGTGATCGCCGGGCCGGATATGTGCAACGCAAACCAGCACATTGTCGTCCGGGTGCAACAGGATCGCTTGCGCGAACGTGGCAGCAGCAGGGGTATTCAGGTTACTCATACAGATGCTCAACCTTGGCTGATGAAAAAAGGGCCGACGGTACCGGCGCTTGATGATGGAGCAAGCCCAACTCGCGCAGTGCCGGCCAGAAGTCGTCGGGAATGGTTTGATTCATCCAGGTGACCGCCTGCCTGACTTGTTGTGGACTGGCCAGGCCGGCGATCACCGAACAGATCTGCGGATGGGCCGCCGGAAACTGCAAGGCGGCGGCGGCCAGGGGAACATCAAATTCCTGACAGACCAGCTCCAGTTCACTCACGCGCTTGACGATGGCCGCGGGAGCCAGTTCATAGTTGTAATAAAGAGGGGCGTCGCTCCGGGTGCCGGAGGCCAAAATACCGGAGTTAAAGGGTCCGCCGAGAATCACCGACACACCGCGTCGTGCGCACAGTGGCAGGAAAGTTTCGCAAGCGCCTTGTTCCAGCAGCGTATAACGTCCAGCCAATAAGAAACCATCAAAGTCAGCGTGCCCCATCGCCTGCTCACACACCTGCCATTCATTGGCACCCAAGCCAATAGCGCCGACCACACCACTCTCGCGCAACTCGCGCATGGCCCGATAGCCGCCATCCATAAACTCGCGAAACCGCGCGGGATGCCCGGCGCCGTGGGTGACTTCACCCAGGTCGTGGGCCAGTAGGAGATCAATCCGCTCCACATTCAGGCGCTTAAGGCTCGCCTCAAAGGAACCCATGATGCCGTCATAGCTGTAGTCAAAGACCGGCTCCAGGGCGGGCGTGTGGGCAAAGCCGTGGCGCAGGTCTGCGGTGGAATCCGTGGGCACCAGCAAACGGCCAACCTTGGTGGAGAGAAAGACTTTTTCAGCATTGTGCTTACGCAAGGCGGCGCCCAAGCGGGATTCGCTCAAACCAAAACCGTAGTGAGGTGCTGTATCGATATAACGGATACCCAGCGCCAAAGCCTCATCTACCGTTGCCACGGCCTGCTCGTCCGCAACAGCTTGATACAGGTTACCGATAGGTGCAGCCCCAAATCCAAGGACGGACAGGTTCACGGCAGACTGCCCCAATGGGCGCATGTGGGTGGAAAGCATGGGCAGCTTCCTTTTTTATAATTAAAAATCAAATTGCTAATAAAAAGCATTTTACCCAAGACAACGAAAAAAAGACATATAGTTACTTAGACTTTTTGGGTAGAGATTGGGCAATATTGGCAACGAAAGCAAGCGGAAAATAGGAAAGAAAGAGCGCGGCGACAGAGGGAACGGCTGACAATCGTATTGGTGCGATTGTCAGCCGGGTTAGTTTAACGACCGTCGTCGTTGAGGGCTTCGGCGATCTTGGTCACCGCGATTCGCAAGGCATCCAATACCTGCTCGGCGGTCACTTTCTGCTGCTTGATCGCAATAAACGGCACGATCAAACTGGCAACCGCACCTTGCATACCCATGATCGGCATACAGGTATCGGTCACCCCGGCCACGAACTCACTGGGAGACTGGATATAACCGCGCTCCGCCGCCGCCGCCGACTTGGTCAGAAAAGCGTCAATACGCTCTGGATCATCCCGGGCAGAGTCTTTCAGCTGCGGCAACCAGTTGGCTTGCACTTCCGGCGTCGCCAGACCATATAGCAACAAACCCGAGTTGGTATCGATAAGCCGACGGCGATAGCCGACGCGCACTGAAAAGCCCAGATCTGTAGCACTCTCGATCCGCGCCACCACCACAATCTGGTCGCCGGATGCCACCACCAGGTGACAGGATTGCCCAACCTCACGCGACAGCTCTTTCATCGCTGGCAATGCCGCCTCCAGCAGCGAGCGGGCCGAGCCCTGCGCGATACCCAGAGTGAACAACTTGTTGGTCAGCATGTAGCCTTCGCGCCCTTCCGGTGAAGCGACAATGTAGCCGCGATACTCCAGTGCCAACACCATGCGGAATAACTCACTGACGGAGCGACCCAGCGTGGCCGCCATCTGCGAGGTCGTCATCGGTGAGCCATTGCGGGCGAGCAACTCCAGAATATCAAGTCCTTTTTCCAAAGCGGGTGCCCGGTATTTACGTTCATCTTCCATGGCCGATTCGGCCAATTGTTTTTTATGATTTTTCATAGTTTGCGCTTTCAAGTTGGTGAATTGATTTATTTTTTTATAATGCCTAACCCAAATAGTGTGCGTGACCAAAAGCTAACAGAAGCCTCTGCCAGCAACAAGGTTTGTTGCATACCTACCCCGAAAATTCTTTTAAAGACGATAAAACGCACGCGCGCTTTCACTGAAAACCTGCCGGATGACCGACGCGTTATGATCAGGAATCAACGCTTGTGCCACATCAAACCAGGCCCGGTAATCCGCATAAGCCTGGTTGGGCGATGCGCAAACCACCGGCCAATCGCTGCCCCACATCACGCGCTGTGCACCAAAAGAGTGAAATATATGTTCGACGTAGGGCCGCAATGCATCCGTACCCTGTAAGGCGCCGGCTTCGGTAAGCAGTCCGGATAACTTGCAATATACCCAGGGCAACTCCGCGATGCGGGCAATACCATCACACCAGATCGCGAAAGAATTTTTATCATCCTGCGCTATCGGCGGTTTGGCGGCGTGATCAATCACCAGCGGCAAGTCAGGCCAAGCTTGTGCAAATTGATAAATGTGCGGCAAATGACGCGGGAATATCAGCGCATCAAAACACAGCCCCTGTTCCTGCATAGTTCGTAATGCCGGTGCCAAATGCGGTTGCAAAATCCAGCGATCATCAGCCAATCCCTGCAACATCGGACGCAGGCCGCGCAATTTTTTATGTTGTGCCAATTGCGTAATACGCTGCATTACATTGGCGGCAGCGAGGTCAGCCCACCCGACCACCGCGAGTACAAAATCGTTTTGCTGCGCGAGCGTTAACAAATAATCCGTATCGCGGTCACTGGGTTGCGATTGCACTAACACCGACCCTTGCACACCGCATGTCGTTGCCAGGGGCAGCACATCATCCAGGGTGAAATCGCGGTACAGCGGTTTATCGTCCGGCGTGGGCCAAGTGCAATCGTGTTGGCCGATTTGCCAGATATGCTGATGAGCATCGATCATGCCGCGCACCTTATATCGTCGCCGTGTCGCGCCGATAGCACGCACGCGCAAAGGCCGCAATTACAACGAAACACACCATGGGTACTACCACCGCGACATGAATCTCGCTCAAATCAGAAATAACACCCATTAATGCAGTGAGTACCGCACCGCCGATAATCGCCATGATTAACAAGGACGAGCCCGGTTTGGTTAAGGCACCCAGCCCTTTGATGCTCAGGGCAAATATGGTTGGGAACATCAGCGACATAAAAAACGTTGTTCCGGCAAACGCAAACATGCCCACTACATTGGGCAAGATAATCGCAACCAGGCACAGAGCCACATTGATCAGTGCGAAGCCGGCCATCAAACGCGATGCCTTGATCTTGCCCATCAACGCCGTAGCAATAAACCGGCCCGCCATAAAGGCAATAAGCGAGAGAAAGACGTAAGTTGCCAGCGTTTTTTCGCCGGTGCCCGGCAAGGCTTCCTTACCGTAACGAATCATAAAACTGAAGATACACACCTGTGCGCCCACATAAAAAAACTGCGCAACCACACCGAACACAAACAACTTGTGTTGCATTAACTGCTTGAAGTCCCGCCAGCTCCCCGCGCCCTCTTCCACGGCAGGTTGCTCGGCAGCCGCAGGAAACCGCGTGATAAAAACCAATAACGCCCAACACACTACAAAGAAACCTACAGCGATATACGGCCCCTGCACCGCCTGTATTTCCATCTCATACAATTGCGTCAATTCAGTGGGCGCTAACGCGGCCAGTTCTTCCGGTGTGTGTTCAATACCGGACAGGATAAATTCGCGTCCGATCAGGATGCCGGTCAAGGCACCGAGCGGATTAAAGGATTGGGCAAAGTTAAGCCGGCGCTCTGCCGTCTCCGGATCGCCCATGGCAACAATCAACGGATTGGCGGAAGTTTCCAGAAACGCCAGGCCACTGGCAATGACAAACAAGGCGAGTAAAAAAACCTGGTACTCATGCAGTTGTGCGGCGGGGTAAAACAAAAAAGCACCGGCACCATAAAGCAACAAACCCAGGATAACCCCGGATTTATAACCGTAATGTTTCATGAATAATGCAGCGGGAATAGCGAAGACAAAATAGCCGAAATAAAACGCCATCTGCACAAAGCTGGAGGCAAAATCCGACAGCGTAAATGCTTTTTTAAATTGCGTAATTAAAATATCGTTCAGGTGATTTGCCATGCCCCATAAAAAAAACAGGCTGATGATCAACAGCAGGGGCAGAACAAGCGGCAGCTTTTCTTTATTATCCATTGGTCCTCCAACCGCACTTTTATATTTATTGTTACGGTGCCTGTTTGTCCGAACCGCTCATCAACAGGCTCTCTCACGTATAAAACCATATAACACAAGCACAATTCATAAGTGAAATATTGTTTATACGTGAAAGATGATAACATAAAGTCTATAAAACCATAACACCGTGTATGCACTGAGGCTAGTATGATTCTCGCCAACACCGAAGATTTCCGCCGCCTGGCACGTAAACGCCTGCCCCACTTTCTGTTTGAATACATCGACGGCGGCGCCTTCAGCGAAACGACCCTGCGTAACAACCAGCACGATCTGCAACAGTTTTCATTGCGTCAGCGCGTATTGCGTGATGTGTCCGATGTGTCTACACAAACCACATTATTCAGCCAGCCCCTGGCTATGCCACTGGTTTTGGCACCGGTCGGTATTGCTGGCCTGAATGCGCGACGCGGCGAAGTGCAGGCAGCGCGGGCAGCAGAAGCGGCTGGTGTACCTTTTTGTTTATCCACGGTATCCGCCTGTTCGCTGGATGAGGTGTGCAAGTCAGTTAACAGCCCCATCTGGTTTCAGCTTTATATGATCCGCGACCGGGGCTTTTTGCGCGAGATGCTCGCCCGCGCTCATGCGGCAGGCACACAAACGTTATTGTTCACCGTCGATATGCCAGTACCTGCCACGCGCTATCGCGACATTCGTTCGGGGCTTTCGGGCGGCAGTCTGTTGCGGCGCAAGTTAACGCGCATGACCCAGGTTATCGCCAGACCGCGCTGGGCCTGGGACGTAGGTTTATGGGGACGGCCGCACAATCTTGGCAATATCGTTCCTGTGCTGGGTGAGCGCGCCGGTATTGATGATTTCTGGGCGTGGCTGGGCAAGAATTTTGATCCAAGCGTTCGCTGGGAAGATATTGATCGTATCCGCGCCGAGTGGCCCGGCAACTTTGTTATCAAGGGTATTCTTGATCCGGAGGATGCGCGCACCGCAGCCTCCATCGGCGCCGATGGCATCGTGGTATCCAACCACGGCGGGCGCCAGTTGGACGGCGCCATTTCTGCTATTCGCGCATTACCGCGTATCGCCGATGTGGTTGGTGATGATCTTCCCTTGTTGATGGACAGTGGTATCCGCAGCGGCCTGGATATGGTGCGCGCCCTTGCGCTTGGCGCGCGTGCGGTGATGATCGGCCGCCCCTGGGTCTATGCACTTGCGGCGCGGCAACAAGCGGGCGTCAGCGAATTATTGGCTATGTTCGCTCACGAAATGCGTGTCGCTATGGCGCTGTCGGGCTGCACTCAGGTTGCAGATATTTCCCGTGATATGGTTGAAGTAAATCTTTAGTCGTGTGAAAAACTGCCTGAAGTCCTGGTGCAACACCAGACCGCGAAAGTTTACTTACAAAATTAATTTTACAAATAAATCCCTTCGCTTTTTCGGATTGGCAACCTGTCACGTTTAGTAACTCTTCTGTAACTCGCGCTACCCTAAATGTAGATCTTTTTCGTCACTGGACGAAAATGCGTTTTCGTTTGTCGCATTAATAAACACTAGTACACAAGCGCAATGATAACGCAGTCACCCAAAGCCTTATTGCAGGCTGATCGACTTCACTAGGACAAGCCATTCCCCCCACCGAACCAAACCCGCGTTGACGATCAATGCCTCCTACGCTAGCTTGTAGTCACAAAGACAATAAATTTACAGCACCAGCCTCACCGCTGACATACAAGCATGGCAAAGCAGACTTTTACCTGATATTCGCAACACACCTCCAACAGCGCCAAGACCAGTTTTTACATAACAATAAACGGAGTCATAGATGAAAACCTTGAATAAATTACTCGTAGGCATCGGCCTTTGTACCTGCCTGCCTTACCTCGCCACGGCGGATATACTGATTGTTGAAGCAGAGAATGGAGACCTGGGTTCCTCATTCGATAGCGCAACAGACACCACCGCTGAACCGGTCACCGATTACATTGCCATCAACTCCACCTTAGCCGGCCAGGCTCCTACGTCGGTGGATCGCGTTACCACCTATGAATTGGAGTTTCCCGCTGCTGGCGAGTACAACCTGTACGTGCGTTTGCGCAATGGGCCTGAAGTTGGCGCTTTTGAAGACGACAGCTTTTATTACGGCAACGGTTTTGGTGCAAAAGATGTGAGCGATGAAACCGCCTGGGTTACCGCTAATGGCATAGCCGCAGCCGGTTACTTTTTACCGGAAGAAATTGTCGGCGCTACGGGTTCGGAAGATCCGGGCAGTAAACATGAACGCTGGAAGTGGTTGAATTTATCCGCCTTTGACGGCGGAGACACAGCAACTACCTTCACCGTCACCGCTGATGCACTGATCCAAACGTTCCAGATCGCGGGACGCGAAGACGGCTTGTGGATCGATAAATTTGTCTTCGCCAGTGTGGGCACAGATTACACCGTACAAAATCTGGATGATGGCATTGCGCCGGAAACACCGGCGGAAGAAACGCCCATCGCCGAGGGTCAGGAAAAATATCTGGGCAATATTTACAGTGCATCGCAAGTGCAGAATTTTACCGCCTACTGGAACCAGGTCGCGCCGGAAAATGCCGGCAAGTGGGGCAGCGTTGAAGCCACGCGCGATGTGATGAACTGGACCCAACTGGATGCGGCCTATGCGTTGGCACAAGAGAATAATCTGCCCTTCCGCATGCACGTCATGATCTGGGGCAACCAACAACCGGAATGGATTAAAACCCTGCCTGCTGAAGAACAGCTGGAAGAAATTGAAGAATGGTTTACCGAAGTCGCCGCCCGTTACAACGATATTGACATCATCGAAATCGTGAATGAACCGGTCAACGATGCACCGGACACCGATGACACCGGCGGGGGTAATTATATCGAGGCGCTCGGCGGTACCGGTGACACCGGATGGGATTGGATCATCACTGCGTTTGAATTGGGCCGTACACATTTCCCCGATACCAAATTGATGATCAACGAATACAGCGTCACCAATGGCAGCAACATTAATCCCTATCTGGAGGTCATCGAGTTACTGCAAGACCGCGATTTGATTGATGTGATCGGCGTGCAAGCGCACGCGTTTTCCACCACCGTTAGTGCCGCGACGACTATCAGCAACCTCGACCGACTGGCCGCGACCGGCCTGCCGATTTATGTTACCGAGATGGATATCGATGCCTGCGAAAACAATCCGGATAATGACGCGGTACAGCTGGCTAATTATCAACGCATCTTCCCGGCGTTTTGGGAACATCCTGGCGTAGCAGGTGTGACTTTATGGGGTTGGCGCCCCGGCTTGTGGCGCAATGATCAGGGCGCTTATCTGGTACGCAGTAACGGTGAAGAACGTCCGGCGTTAACCTGGCTGAGAGAGTATGTGCAAACCGGTGAAGTCGGCACTATTACGCCGGCCAGTTGTAATGCCGCCAGCTCATCGTCAAGCAGTCAATCATCATCAAGTTCCTCCAGCGCCGCAGCATCCTCTGCACCGGCAAGTTCTGGCGGAGGTGGTGGTGGCGCAAGCAATCCCCTGCTGTTGTTATTGATTTTATTTGCTGGTGTAGGTCGGATTAGCGCCGGCGTAATCCGACAAAAATAACCAAGTGTCGGATTACGCTTTGCTAATCCGACCTACATTTAAAAGAAAAAAACCGCCGTGTCGGCAACAACACGGCGGTTTTTTTATTGCGCATAAATAATTTACGGCGCGCGTTTTACAGTGATAGCTTTACCGCTGTACTCCAAAGTCTCCGCCGGTTTAGCATCAAAGTTGGCGGCATCTTTGTTAGGGCCGGAAATCCAGCGCACGCTGATGCTGCGTTTCTCAGCCATCTCTTCAAAGCCGCCGATACGATCACCGATGGTTAGCTCACCCTTGGCTTCATCGTAACTGACCGGGATGCGCGACCATTGGCCTTTCTCGTAATCGTATGAACGACCATCGTCTTCATAAATTTCAAACGTGCCATCCGCACCGGTGTATACGTTCAACGTCAGCGGAGCATTCAAGCCTTCATCCGTGTATTGAATAGCCGGGCCGGTTGGCACAATGGAACCCGCTTTGACGAATAACGGTATACGTGAATAAGGCGCCGCCGCATCAATGGTCTGACCGCCTTCGTGTTTCTCGCCGGTATAGAAATCGTACCAGCTGGTGCCAGTCGGCAGATACACTTCGCGGCTGCGCGCTTTGAATTCCACCACCGGATTCACTAAAAACGCCGGACCAAACATGTACTGCGTATTGATATCCCAGGCTTTTTTATCATCAGGGAAATCCATCACCAAACCACGCATAATGGTGCCATCTTTGTGGAAGGTATCGCCCGCGAGGGTGTAGATGTAAGGCATCAAACGGTAGCGCAGTTTGGTGTACCACACCATGCTGTCGTAAGTCTCAGAGCCTTGATCCGCAATGTTAAAAATTTCGCGGTAAGGATTTTGGCCGTGGGAGCGATACAACGGAACGAAAGCACCGAATTGATACCAACGTGCATTCAATTCCTGCCATTCTTCTACCTGCTCTTTATCCAGATCTTTCCATGAGCCTACAAAACCTTTCTTCGAACCACGGAAACGGTTTTCTGGCGTAAAGCCGCCGATATCAAAGGTCCAGTTGGTTACACCGGCCAGGTTCACACCGATACCCGCCGCAATTTGATCTTTCATATCACTCCAGCGCGATACGATGTCACCGCTCCAGATGGCAGCGCCGGTACGTTGGATACCACCGAAGCCGGAACGCGTCAGGATAAAAGAGCGCTTATCGCCATCGGTATTTCGTTCACCGTGATAAACACCTTCGGCGTGGGGAACCGCGTAAGCGTTAAACACTTCCGCTCCGTTGCCCAATGCGTTGGGGGTCATCAATTCCTTGCGTTTTGTGAAGCTGAGATTGGAATGGATGTCTGGCTCAACCGCATCGAGCCACCAGGCGTCAAAACCGTGAACATTAATCTTGTCTTTAATTTGCCGCCAGAAAATGGCCGTGGCTTCCGGCGTAAAAGGATCGTAAAACGCATTCAGGTAACCCTTGCCGATCCAATCCAGATTTTCTTCTTCGATGTTGCGGTTAAACATAAAACCTTTTGCGTTTAACTCTTTGTAGTTTTCCGTGGTGGGATAAAACTTGGGCCATACCGAGATCATGATCTGGGCATTCATATCGTGCACTTGATCCACGAGTTTTTTCGGGTCGGGGAAGAATTGCTTATCAAAGTCGTGACTACCCCAGGCGTCTTCCGGCCAGTAGGACCAATCCAGCACGATATTGTCGATAGGGATTTTGCGATCGCGATATTCTTTCAGGTTGGTGATGATTTCATCTGAGGATTTGTAACGCTCACGACTCTGCCAGAATCCGTAAGCCCATTTCGGCAGCATGACCGATTTACCGGTCAGGTGACGATAACCCGCGATAACCTCATCTTTGTTGCCACCGACTACAACATAGTAATCAATGGTCTTGCCCGTCTCCGAAGCCAGCGACAATTGATTTTGTTGCTCGTCCGATTGCGCATCCAGATGACGCAAATGGAAGTAACCGCCGTCGGGCTTCCAATCAACGCGAATGGATTTTTTCTCGCCGGCATTCATCTCCATGTAATGGTCGTGATACCAGGGGTTCCAGTTCATGCGCCAGCGCTCAAGAACCGTTTCGCCATCGAAAGCGAGGGTGGCATAGCCGGAGGAATACATCTTGAATTGGTGTTTGCCGGAGGTCGCGGCTTCTATGCTGCCTTCAAGTTCAACACGCAGCGTATTGTTTTTGTAAGCATCGGCCACTTCAGCCGGGAAGGGATTTTCCAGGTTAGAACCCTGACGCAGGAATTGATGGTCAAAATCTGCCTCAACGCGCGTCAGTTTTAATTCATCACCGACAAAGTAACGCACCGTCAGACCGCCTTCCTTACCGTCGGCATCGTACAATGTCAACGAGGCATTTAATGGCTGGGCTTCTTGCGGATTGCCAAAACGGGTAATGGAATTATTGTCCCACAGCACGCCGTAGTTGCGCGAAGAAACCACATAGGGAATGGAGATAACCAGGTTGTAAGTGGTCAGCTCAACATTCTCGCCCGCGTAATTTACCTGGCCGTTCTGGTGTTGGCCCAAACCAAAAAAACCTTCATCGGTGTTGCGGTTAAATTCCTGGCGAATCGCAAAGGAATCCGCATCCACGTCATCCGGATCGCCAATTACCGGTGAAAAGGTGCCGCGATTTTCTTCCTGTAGCAACAGATTACCCGCTGCATCACGGAAGGTAATTACGCCATTGCTCAGCGACACTTCCGCTGTCATTGCATCGGTTTTCAGGATCAGGTTATTGCCCTGTTGATCCGTGGTAAATGGCAGGTTGGTGGTAGGCTGCGCGACGACCTGGATACTGGGCGGGACCACAGCAAAGCTTTCGCCAGGCACTGCAGTGACACGAATAATATTATCGGCCATCACCTGCAAACGCACTTTTTTAGCGGGCCCATCGGCCAATGTCAGGATGACACCATCCGCCACGCGCTCCACCTGTGCCAATGACTGCACCTGTTCGGTCTCGGCCGATGTTGTCGGGTTTGTTTCATTGCCATTCTTTGAGCACGCTTGCAGTAAGGCTAGAGACGCCAGCCCTATGACGCAGCTCTTGATAAAATGCCTGGTCGTTAGCATCGTTTTCTCCTCGATTTTTAGTTATTAATGATTACTGCGTTTCATATGTTGCCATACGCACTTTTAATATGTGCATACGCGAGGTGAAATTCAGCCCCCAATCAGTCTGATCACCATTCCACACTCGCTCGAACACCCATTGTCCATCTTTATAGTGACCTTCTTCTACGCGGTCGATCATATATTTTTTACCCTGCAACTCGGCTGAACCCTTGAAGGTGGCACGGGCCCGATAGCCGGTGACAAGATATTCATTGTCACTGAGCTGTGCAATCAGTACACCGCCGGAAGAAGGATTGTTGCCAACTGGTGGATCAATCCAAAACATATGGCGGCCATAGGTTACCTCGGCATCCCACAAGCCCAGGTCCAGCAATTGCGTGTAATTCGCTGCATTTTTTACCGCTTCAGCTTTTTGTTCTTCCGGTGTGGCTTCGGCATTCCAGATTTTTTCATTAGTGGCATTAGTGTCGACCGGTTCTGCCACACCCCACACCTTGCCGTCAAAACTCATTTTTGCCCATTCCCGCGCCATAGGCGCCAGCAGGCGATAGTTCTGAGCGAAATACTCGATGGCTTCATCATTCATCGTTTTAGTACCCAGGGGATAATTCACGTAATCCGTGTCATCCATACCGAAGGGTGCAAAGCCGATTCCCCGGTAACCCAAGGTAGAAAAGAAATAACGGGCGAAGGGTTGATCATTGCCGATCTCGGCAACAAACAGCGCATTGTCGGGCCGCGAATACAGTTCCAACACTTTATCCACCGCTTTGTAATCGCGAAAATAAATATCCGGAGAGAGCATATCAATATGCGGAGCCGCCGCTTTCCAGATATCAATGACGTTATCCGTAGGACCACCGCTGGAATATTGGCCGGGCAAGCCGGGATTAAAAGGATTGCGCAAGGCCACATTTACATTCATTGGCAAGGGCTTCACTGCCTTACCTGCCGCTGCTATCTCATCCACATAAATGGCAATGTGGTAGGCATGGAAAAATTCGTCGGCATCTTTGCCAAAGACTTCCGGCCAGGTGCCGGATTTCACGCCGAGTTTTTTCACCAGCACATCGGGCACGGGTGAATTGAAAATTTTCTGCGCCGTCGGTGAGAAATCCCTGACAGAACCGTAGGTGCCTACTTCATTTTCTACTTGCACCAAAATGACGGTGTGTTTCTTATCGATTTTTTTCAAGTGCGTCATCAACGCCACAAAGGCTTTCTTGTCGGCGTCCAGGGTGCTCCTGAAATGCGGCGACAGGGAATTCAAGGTATCACCGTCCTGTTTAACCACCCGAGGAAAACGCTTATTGTCCAGCTTCACCCATGCTGGCGCGTAGTGTGGTGCATTGTTTTTCCAAGTCGCAAACCACAATAAATTTAACCGCAGCCCGCGCTTACGGGATTCTTCAACCAGATAATCTACAAAAGAAAAATCAAATTTTCCTTCTTCGGGCTCAATCTGTTCCCACGCCACGGGAATGCTTAATGTATTGGCATGCATCTTTTCCAAGGTCGGCCAGACATCTTTTAATGCCGCTGGATAATTGGCTGAATTATTGGTTTGCGCACCGAGAATCAAATAAGGCTCACCATCTACCATCAATGCATGGCGACCATTCTGGGTAACTAACGAGGGAATTTCTGCTGCCTGTACCGGCGAAAAACTTAGCGCAGCAAGCAATACGCAGGAAAGAAAATAACGCAACAACAGACCACAGCCTGCATCAGCCATACGGCGGGTGAACATAGTATTCTCCGACTCAATAACCATTATCGCTCAATAAAAATGCGCCCACACACTTCGCAAAAAGTCTGTGGACGCGCAAGAGCTCCAACTCGGCATAGTTTAGCGGTACAACGTAACCTCATAGGTTCTGATTAATCAAAACGCATTAATCAGAACCTGGCTGAGCATTCAGATACTCTGATACAACGCTCAACGAGGCCCTTGCACCGCCGCCGTCGGTGCAAGGTAACTGAAACACACTAATTAAAAATTAGCGCGCAGTGTCAGTGCGTAACGGGTGTCGTTGACGAAATAAGAAGCGTAATGATCGCCAGCACCGTCAGGGTTTTGTTTCATGATGGTACGAGTTTCTTCATTGGTCAGGTTATTCATCTCCAGGCCGATCTGCAGGTTGTCATTGAGCTTGTAGAAAATCGAACCATCGAGTTGACCGCTGTCATCGCTGTATACTGGCAGCTTCCAGTTAACGCTTTGATTGCTGCCAACCCCGCCATCAGAACCGTTAAATCCATTCGGTCCAATAGACATTAAATACTCATCACGCCAGCTCCAGGCAAGTCGAATAGACAAAGGCCCCTTTTCGTACATACCGACAATGTTGTAGGCATTTTCAGAAAGACCTTCATATGGCAAATCACCCTGATAGTCTCTGCCATCTGTATCGCGTGGTGCGATAAATTGACCAGGGTTATCAGGATCTTCCGACACAGGAATGTCTGTGGAGCTGTCAATGTAGGTGTAGTTAAGCTGCATACCCAAACCATCGAATGGTTCCGGGAGTTGATCAAAGAACTGGCTGTATCCGATTTCGAAACCGGAGATATCCGCTGAACCGGCGTTTACCGGCTGAGTAACCAGATAAGGATATAAGTTGCCATCTAAACCTGGATACTCTTCAACCACAGATTGATTACGGATAATTCCATCGATCTCTTTGTAAAAGAAATTTATATGCGCCATACCACCGGCATCATTGAAATACCACTCAAATGACAAGTCAGCCTGGTCCGCTTCCAAAGGACGCAGATTTGGATTACTCCAGGAGCTGGCAGATAAATTCCAAGTATTTGTCGTTGCATCCTGATCCGCGCTTAACACGCGATAAGCTTGCATCTGGCTGAAATCAGGCCGGGCAATAGCTTGTGACAGCGCCAGACGTGCAATTAACGCATCAGTAATTTTTAACCGCAGATTAAGACTCGGCAGCACATCAGTATATTTATTGCCAACCTGCATGGTTTCCGATTGACCGTTTCCAAAAGGGGCCTGTGGCACGGTATTGGGATACACAAGATTACCTTCTGAAACAGCATCCGTTTGAACGACACGCAATCCCAAATTACCATCCAGCGGAAGCGACCAGTCATCGAAACCAAAACGCAATAACGCATAAGCTGCGTAGGTTTTTTCTTCCTGAATATTCAGCCATTCGGGATCATTTTTATCACGCAATGTGTACGGGTAAAACTCAGAAAACGGCGTGCCATCTGTTGTAGCGTGACCTAAAGAATCCGCATAAGCACCGGCATCCGCATAGAGCTGTACGAAACTTTCTGGATAACCTTTGGCAATTTCCAAACTGGGCGCCCAGACAACACCTTGTAGATCCGCATCGCCGCGGAAGAAGTTCGAGAAGGTGTTAAAACGCATCTGGGAGCCGTCTTGCATGTACGGCATACCTAATTCATCTACATTGAGGGCACCACCCCAGGCTGTGGTCATCCAGGTTTGATAAATACCCTGCCAGTGATAGCTGGTGTTGATATTCTCAGCCTTACGATCAGTGACCCTTACACCAAATTTTACGGATTTAACCACCGAACTTTCGAAGTTATATTGCGCATCTGCTCGCCACGCGAATTGATCTGCATTGCTGTCTTCGATATGAGGCATTGCAAAGCCCCAGTAATAATTGGTTGGATCTGCCAGGTATTCAGCGTCAGTACTGATGGAAGGCAAACCGCCGGACAGATCAACATCAATGTAATTCAAGTTGATGCCGGTAGCGACGGTGCTATCAAGCGATTCCGTAGAGGAATCGGTATATTGGAAGTCGGTACCGAATTCCCAACTATCACTGGGAAGCCATTTAATTCCTGTGGAATAATCGGTGGTGATTGATGTCCTGGTTGATACGCGAATGTCGGCACCGAACGGAATGCCGGGAACCTGCGGTGCCCAATCTGGTGGAGCTGCATTGGTGAAGCGACCACTAACAAAAACACCATTTTCATCATAGACAGAATCGTCAGAGAAGTTGGTCGCCCAGGGATCATTCTGAACAAAGATGGCATCTTCATCCCAGTTCATATCGTATTCACTGCGGAATACCGTAAAGTAGACTTCCGTTTCTTCATTGGGTCGCCATTGCAAGGCGCCATAAGTCCCCAGGCGTTCACGTTCGAAATTCATCGTCCGCCAGTCAGCGCCCTTGGGAACCCATGTTGTCTCGCCCTCGACTATGTCTGTGCGAGCAAAAAATGGACGCACGAAAATACCGTCTGTGCGAGTAGCAATTTCTGAAGAAGCTACATCCAAAAGTAAACCAAACTCACCGGCGTTCGTATCCCAGCGATTGCTGTATAACGCGGAAAAGGAAGGTCTGGTTTCTTCCGCAAAATCCCCGTAGTTAGCACTGGCTGATACGGCGATATGCTGACCATCACTATCAAATGGCATTTTGGTGCGCAGGTTGACCGTACCACCCAAGCCACCTTCGATCATATCGGCTGAGGGGTTTTTATAAACATCCACACCCGCCATCAATTCTGCGGGAACATCTTCGAATGACAAACTGCGCCCGCCGCTTGCGGAGAAGCTATCTCTACCATTCAATTCACTGCGGACATGCTTCATACCACGAATAGCAACACCACTTCCCTCTGCAGAAAAGTGCTCCGGATCGCCGATAGAAATAAAACGTTCAATGGTTACACCAGGAATACGTTGAATAGCTTCGGTAATACTGCGATCCGGCAATTTACCAATGTCGTCGGACACGATTGAATCAACGATTTGTTCAGAGTTCTGCTTAATCAGTTGTGCAGACTGGACACTCCCGCGCTGCCCCGACACAACAATTTCTTCAATATCCTGAGCCATTGATGGCGCGGCCACCCCCATTGCGCCCAGCAGCGATAGGCCGGATGCGAGCTTGATATGCAATGGTAACTTTTTCTTTAAAAATTGATCTTTATTTTTAATTATCATGAATTTTCTCCAAATGAAGGTTAAACCACCCCGAACATCTATTATTGTTTTGCCATGGTTATGGCTATCTCTTTACTGCACCGAGAAACAGTGTGTTCGATACAATGTTTTCTATCGTTATTAGTATTTTCCAAAAACTCTTGCCGTTTTTTGAATTACTTTGTTATGGAACAGCCCGGTTGTTATTGTTTTAGTCCGCTAATACTGCAGCCAAGCGATAGGTCTCTCCCGCCTGTGCAATAAAGTGCCTTACGTCATCATCGCCTTGTGTAGCGATGACAGCTCCATCCGGGAGTTTGATTAACTGGAATTTTTTGTTGAACAGGGACGAGCGCAGATAAGTCGTTCCGGCTTTTCCGGTTTTTATGATTACATCCGTTAATTCGTTGTCAGACCAGTTCATGTCAAGGGTGATATCACCTCGCGCACGCAAACCCGTCACAGCACCATTAGCCCAGGCTTTTGGCAAGGCGGGTAACAAATGGATTTCGCGATTTTGGCTTTGCAATAACATCTCGGCCATGCCGGCGGTTGCACCAAAGTTGCCGTCAATCTGGAACGGCGGATGGTTGTCCCACAAATTAGGTAAAGTGCTTGCCGTCAGTTGGTCACCCAGTAATTTGTGCGCGCGATCACCATCAAGCAAACGCGCCCACAAATTGACTTTCCATGCTTGCGCCCAACCGGTTCCACCATCGCCACGCGCATTTAATGAAGTACGTGCTGCTGCCAAAAATTTTTGATCGCTGTTGTTAATTTGATGACCGGGATGCAACGCAAACAAATGGGAAACATGGCGATGATCGTTTTCGGGATCATCAAGATCTGACTTCCATTCCTGCAATTGGCCCCATGAGCCGATGCGAATACCCTTGTCCAGTTGCATCAATGTTTTGCCGACTTGCTGTTGAAATTGACTATCGCCGAGTTGCTCTGCGGCGGCGTAAACATTGGTTAGTAGATCAAACACAATTTGTTGGGACATAGCTGCCGCCACGGTGAAATCACCGTGCTCAGGAGAATAGCTGGGGGAGACAACCCATAAACCATCGCGAGGGTCTTTTACCAACGCATCCAGCCAGAATTGCGCGGCACCTTTCATCACCGGGTAAGCGCGATCACGCAGGAATTTTTCATCGCCGGTAAAGCGGTAATGCTCGTAATAATGTTGCGCCAGCCAAGCGCCCGCCTCCGGCTGCCAGAACGCCGTTGGCCATTCAATAACGCCGGTAAAACCCCAGATGTTGGTGTTGAGAAATAACGTCCAACCGTCTGCACCTAACAGTTTTTTGGCGGAGACGCGACCAGGCTCGACCAGCGCATCAACAAAATCAAATAATGGCCCGGAGGTTTCGCTGAGGTTGGTCACCTCTGCCGGCCAGTAATTCATCTGCAGGTTAATATTTACGTGGTAGTCCGCATTCCATGGCGGTGTGATGGAGTGATTCCATACACCCTGCAAATTTGCGGGCAAAGACCCAGCGCGGGATGATGCAATTAATAAATATCGACCGTATTGAAAGTACAAAGCTTCTAACGCGCGATCACCAGCGTGATCGCCTTTGCGATAATTCGATAACAACTGGGGCGTCGGTTTATCAGGATTGGTTTGACCAATATCCAAAGAGACGCGATCAAACAACGCGCGGTAATCCGCTTGGTGATCACTCAGTAATTTTTCATAAGGTTTTTTACTGGCTTGCGTCACGCGCTTGGTGACACGCGCATGAGGGTCGTCAGTACGGTAGTGCGGATACGACAAGGCGTAATTAGTACCGGCGTAAAGCACCAGGGTAGCGGCATCAGCGTTGGTCACCGTTACCACACCATCTTTTGCGTTGGATAACCGACCGCCCTCGTGAACAACTTGCACCTGCGCATCAAAGGCCAGACGATTGTCTTTGAGATGCCCCGTCAGCGTTATACGTCCGTTGCGTGCTGTGGATTTTTGCTCCCGGTTGTCCGGCGTATTAAAGCGCGCACTGAAATTAATCTTGCCCGGCTGATCCGCCGTCACGCGCACCACAATTACACCGTCCGGGTAACTGGCAAAATATTCGCGCGAATATGTCACGCCGTCGTGGGAAAAGCTCACGCGGGCCAGAGCACCGTGCAAATCCAGTTCGCGTCGATAATGGCTTACTTCACCAAGCGAAGGAAATTCCAGCAACAGATCGCCAAAGGTTTGATAGTCGCCGTAACCGGTGATTTTGTTACCCAATTGCTGCGCGACGGCTTCAGGAGCCATAGCGCCTTGCGCTGCCAGGGTTTTACGCACCTTGGCCAAGGCCTCCAGCCGCGGCTCCTTGGGCCAGCCAAAATCATAGCCTTGCACAGAACCGGGGCCGCCGGTCCAGAGGGTTTTTTCATTGAATTGAATAATGTCTGTCGCAATACCGCCCAGAATAACCGCACCCATAGCGCCGTTACCGATAGGCAGACCTTCGCGTTCCCAATCACTGGCTGGTTGATCAAACCAAATACGCAAGCCTTGATCTGCTGTGGCCGCATTGGCGGAAATCGCCCCTGCGAATACCCAGATTATCAAGAAGGAGATACGCAGCCAGCAACTGCGGAATTTAGCCGGTGTGGCCAGGGTCAGGAACCTGCTCCACATAACATGACCTCTTTTTATATATTTTTATGGCATAGCTAAAATTCAGAATATACGCATTATTATGGTATATATGACTATTTGAGCAATCATATGCGAAATTTTTCACCTGTGCAATATTTATTACCTATGGATTGCGCGCCATTGATGAATACTGATAGGGAAAGGGAAAATTTATTAAAAGGGCTAAATTAATAGCTGAGAAAAGTTGGCAGAGAGAGGCGAGTAATTGCGTTTCTGCGCAGGCTTTACCTGCGCAGCTTTAGAATTAGACAGACTGCACCGCAAGATCTGCGATGACAGAATTTGCGGCGATACTTACCCCTTGAGATCCATCAACCGGAAATAGGCTGCTTTGGGTTCCAACTTGCGATCAAATAACAGTGGATAGTTAGTCCGCCCCGGTACCGGAAAGTCATTGAGCCAACTGAGGTTATCGCTCACACCCCAAAAAGTTACGCGGTCGATTTTGTCGCGATGCTTGAGGAAGATTTTAAAAAGCGCGACATAACGTTCACTCAGCGCCTCTTCCGCTTCAGCAGTCAAACCATCAATGTAAGGATCAATCTCCGGACGATATTGGAAACGGGTGGCAACGTCAGCACCGGTAATCCCCCACACGCTCGGCAGCACATCAACATCCAGCTCGGTAATATGCACTCGCACGCCCTGCTCGGCGTAGGCCACGATGCTTGCTTCCAGCTCCGCCAGCTCGGGATGCCCCATACCCACATGGCCTTGCAATCCCACACCGTGAATAGGCACGCCTTTTTTCTTGAAGTCTTTCAACATGGCAACAACACCATCGCGCTTGCCAGGCATGGCCATGTTGTAATCGTTGTACATCAGGTGCGCTTTGGGATCGATGTCGTGAGCAAGATGAAAGGCGCGAGCAATATAGTCGGTACCCGTCGCTTTATACCAGGGGCTCTGGCGCCACTGGCCATCGTCCTCGATTGCTTCGTTAACCACATCCCAGGCGGGAATTCGACCTTTGTAACGTTCCATCAAGGTAGTCACGTGTTCTTCCATCACCTTGAGCAGCGCTTGTTTGTTTAGGGGCTTGCCTTTTTCATCGAGAAATACAGCGTCCGGCACCTGGCTGTGCCATACCAGCGTGTGTCCGACGATATGCATCTTGTTGCGCGTACCGAAGTCAACAAACTTGTCGGCCAGATCCCATTGCCAGTTATCCAGCGTGGGGCGAATCGGGCCCCATTTCATGGCGTTTTCAGCAGTGATGGAATTAAACTCGCGCGCGATTAAACCAAGCATCTTGCTGTCGTTATCGGCTAAAGAAGCAGAGCTGACTGCCGTGCCGATCAGAAAGTCATTACGGTATTGATCTTTCAATCCGGTATCCGCAAGGGCTTTGGCAAATGCCGTGTGTTTCAGTTGTGCGAAGGTGCCCAGCAGAGCGGTAGATGCCAGCAGCTTACGACGGGAAATATTCATAGATGGAGTCCTCGTTATTGTTTTTGAACTCTAGTATACAAGCTATAAATTTTACAGCTAACTAACATTATTTAACGCTGTAAAAGCACATAGAGTTTCGACGAGGAAATGATGCGGGAGAGCGGGCGGATGTCCGCAAAGCAAGCGGACATCCTGAGGACTTATTTAAAGCGAGCCTCCACCCAGGCGATATATTCATTCACGAACCGGTGCAGTCGGGTTTTCACATTGTCATCGGTCAACACGCCATCCTCAGTGAAGACTTGTTGTGCCTGGGGCACAATAAATTCCGGCGCCGGGTAGGCCTCCGCCAGCACAGCAGCCAGTACCAACTTCAATTGGCCCTGGGCGCGGGCACCACCGGTTGGCCCCTTGGATGCGCTCATGATCGCCGCCGGCTTGTGGGCCAATACCGATTTAAACGCCGGGCGGGATAACCAATCCAGGGCATTCTTCAAGCCGCCGGGCAGCGCGTAATTGTATTCCGGGGTTGCAATCAACAAACCGTCTGCACTAGCAACGGCTTCTTTTAACCGGACTACCGCGTCGGGCTTGTCTTCGCCATCGATATCTTCGTTATAAACCGGTATATCGGCAAATGACTCCAGACTAACCGATACACCTTCGGGCAGCTCTTGGATGGCGGCTTGTAGTAAAGCAGTGTTGAGGGAACCTTTGCGCAAGCTTCCGCTGATGGCTATCAATTTCATAACAGGATTTCCTTCGTTAGATAAAAATGTCACAAGCCGGTCGCTTGTCAGTAAATAGACGGCATCGATAACAGCAACGGGACATGGTTATAATTCCGGCAAGAATGCGTGCGAATACAAGGCGAAATTTGATCAGCTGGCATAGCTGTTGCTCACATTTTCGCTAATGCACCACCGCTGAGCCCTCGCTCGGCCCGTTTGTTCACTCACCATCGGCACAAGTGAATCAAGAGCACCATGATCGCACATAAGGGTTTGTTTTCTGCACCATCTGCTAGCACGGACACTGAGATGTTCGCGCAGTTCTGTGAGTTGTACCGCCAACGTCAGGATGCACTCAACCTCATCAAACAACTTATACAAATGATCAAGGCGGTTCAACGCCATCGCGGTATGAGTATGGCCTTATTGGGCGGTAACACACTTTTCCGCGAGGAGTTTGACCGTTTGCAGCTGCAATTGGAGCGCCGGCTGATGTCGCTGCAAACCTTTGCCGCTCACACCAACCAGCTCTTGTCGGAGCGGGACCAGGAAAATTTGCACAGTGCCTGGGTGACGATCAGCCGCGACTGGCAACAGGACTCGGTCATCGACAATTACGAGTTACATTGTCATTTAATTGAACAATTACTGGGGATGCTGGCCACGCTGGCCAAACAACTGGAGCAACCGGTATCCACGCTGGTGAACAGCCATCCGGATGTCGCGGTGGTGAACGTTGACGGCACCAGTTACCCAAACCGCTTTCGACATCTGGAAGTGTTGCACTTTTCCACGCGCTTGATGCCCTCGGTCGTTGAGCAGATAGGTCGCATTCGCGCCCTGTCTACCTATGCCGCCGCTATCGGCCATTGTGACAGTCACCACGACGGAAAGCTGCGCTACGTCATCCAGTGCACGCGGGTTAACAATGAAAAATTGCGGCACCAGGCCAAACGCCTTGAAGGCATCCTGGAGGACGACATCGGTTTGCTCGGGCAATTGAAAAGCTACGAAATTAAATTGATGTTCCTGCTCAATATGGTAGAGAGCGACGTGCTGCACGGCGGAAAGATTACCACCGACAGCAATCGCTTATTCAGCGTTGCCACCGACATCATTGATGTCTATCTACATGTTATTGAAGAGGGTATTCAGTTGATTACGCGCTGGCACGAGGAAGATATTGAAAACTGGTTACAGTCCAGTTAATTCATCAATCACCATTCAGCCAAACACAGCTTTACCCTTCACCTGACAGCAGCTAAAAAACGCAAACCTACCGTTGATCCCGACCCCATCGGGCAAAATGAATGCTTGCCTTAACAGGCACAATACCTACAATAGCCCGCAAACTCTTCAATCTTCAGGTGGTATTCATGGCAAACCGGTTGTTGTTGGCGAGCGGACTCTTGATGTCTGCCGTATGTGCCCAAGCCCAAACATCTGCATCAGACATTACCATCCCGACCTCGGACCTCAATGCATGCTTGCGCTCCAGCGTGACCGGCGCGGCGGACGATATGTCGGTAGAAGAACTTAAAGCCGGATGCCGACTTTTGCTGGAAAAAAAAGTACTGTCACAATCCGACGAACTGGAAACCGAGACAGTTTCAGCAAAACCCAAAAATGAACGGCGAGCGTTGAATGAGCGCATGACCATTGAAGCCCTGAACCGGGCCAACCGATTCACGCTTACCCCCCATCGCCGCAACTACATCATGCTGGCGAGCTACAAAGACAACCCCAATACCGAACCCTACATTGCTGTCGATAGCCAGCTACAGGATCTGCGGCATACGGAAGCTGAATTCCAGCTAAGCATCAAGATTCTGTTACGCGAAGGAATTTTTGATGACAACGGGCATTTATTCCTCGGTTATACCAGCCAGGCTTTCTGGCAAGTGTACAACCGCGATATTTCCGCTCCCTTTCGCGACACCAATCACCAACCGGAGTTGATCCTGAGCTTTACCAACGACTGGGAAATTTTCGGTTTTCGCAACGTATTGAACGAAGGCATTATCAATCATCAATCCAACGGTCAGAGTGGCGAATTGTCGCGCAGCTGGAACCGCTTGATGTTCAATACCGTCTTTGAAAAAGATAATTTTGTCTTCGCCTTTACCCCCTGGTATCGCTTGCCCGAAGATGAAGAAGATTATCCCGGCGACCCACGCGGCGACGACAACCCGGATATTGAAAAATTTATGGGTAACTTTGAACTAAACGGGGCCTATAAACGTAAACAGAATATCTTTAATGTCATGCTGCGCAACAACCTGCGTAGTGAGAATAAAGGTGCCGTGGAATTAGGCTGGAGCTTTCCTGTATCACAACGCTCCCAAACTATCCGCGGTTACGTTAAATACTTTAACGGTTACGGCCAATCATTGATTGATTACGACGACCATGCACAAGTCGTCGCCCTGGGATTTATTTTTACTGATCTGTTCTAGGGAAACAGCCGTTACCGTCATATTCATCTATGAGGTAACGCACGCATGATCAGCCTGGCTCCGTTTAAACACTGGCAAAAAATTCTCATTTTATATATCGCTACCACCCTCGGCGCATGTTCTGCAACAGACGTGCGCCAGTACGCAAATAACTCGCCCGCTTTTGCTCCACAAGAATTTTTCAATGGTCAATTAACCGCGCACGGCGTCGTGAAGAATCGACGCGGCGAAGTCACCCGTTATTTCACCGCAACTATCGACGCCTCCTGGGACAACAACGTTGGTACGCTCGCCGAACGTTTTGTTTTTGATGATGGTGAAGTACAACTCCGAACCTGGACGCTCTCCCCTGCCGGCCCGAATCACTACCAGGCCACCGCTGGCGATGTTATCGGTATTGGCAAAGCGCAGATCAGCGGAAACGCCATGCATGTTGACTATGTGCTGGAAGTTGATTACCGCAACAAAAAGATTAATCTCAATGTGGAAGACTGGATGTGGCGGGTTGATAAAAATACCGTTATCAATCATTCAATCCTGCGTAAATGGGGTTTCCGCGTAGGCAGTATCCAGATCGCCATCATCAAACATTGACAAACGCTGCGAACGATTACATGCAAACAAGCTTTTTCAATGAAAGCTGTTTCATCGTTCGCACTTTTCCTTACAAAATTTAACGCGGTGCATGCACCGCGCTTAAAGTTGTTTGGCGCGACGTTTGTAGCCTTTGCCTGTTAACGCCAAAGCAGAAAAATCGTTCGCGTTTGCCTCCCCGCTTGCAAGAAATACTGGCGTTGCCATACGTCTCGCGGTATAACTGTCGGGCTTTTGTTGACTGGGTGTAGCATTTGTTATCCACTCACAACCCTAACAGGACGCGAAATGTCACTCCTGCAGATTATCTTTACGATGCGTGCGCGCTGTTTCCGAGCGAAGCGCCGTCCCTTCTTCACTGACCCGCCTCTGGTTGGCACCCCTGCCATATTGCAATAATTATTGTCAGCGCTCACGCTGACTGGCTGTGTCTTGTTACCAGGAGTGTTGTCTCCATGACATTACTGCTCGTTATTTTTTTACCGTTATTGGGCGCGTGCTTGCCCTTGTGGTGTGAACGCTATGGGCGCACGGTGTGCGCTTTTTCAGCAGCCGTTGCGCCACTCATTTCCATTGGTTTATTGATCTATCACCTGCCGGTTATCTTTGCTGGCGATGTCCTGTTTTTTCATCAGGAATGGTTGCCGCTGCTGGGCATGAACCTCAGCCTGCGGCTTGATGGCTTGAGCATGATGTTCGGGCTGTTAATTACCGGCATCGGCTTGCTGGTTATTCTTTATGCACGTTATTACCTCGCCGAAAAAGACTCCCTCGGCAAACTCTACGGACTTTTGCAGATCTTCATGATGGCGATGCTCGGCATCGTGATGTCCGACAACATCCTGCTGATGATCGTGTTCTGGGAGTTAACCAGCCTCAGCTCTTTCCTGTTGATCAGCTACTGGTCCATCAAATCCGAAGCGCGCAAGGGTGCGCGCATGGCGTTGATGATTACCGGCGCCGGTGGCCTGGCATTACTGGCCGGCGCCTTGTTGTTGGGCGATATCGTGGGCAGCTTCAGCTTGAGCGTGATCCTGGCCTCCGGAGACGAGATCCGCGCGCACAGTTTGTATCCGGTGGTATTGATCCTGGTGTTACTGGGCGCTTTTACCAAGTCGGCCCAGTTTCCGTTCCACTTCTGGCTGCCTCACGCCATGTCGGCCCCGACGCCCGTCTCTGCCTACCTGCATTCGGCCACCATGGTGAAAGCCGGGGTGTTTTTGCTGGCGCGGATGTATCCGGCTCTGGCGGGTACCGATTTATGGTTTTACATCGTCACCGCTACCGGCCTGACCACGCTGGTGTTTGCCGCCTACACCGCGCTGTTCAAGCACGACCTGAAAGGGTTATTGGCATTTTCAACGATCAGCCATCTGGGACTGATCACCATGTTGTTCGGGTTAAACAGCCAACTGGGTGCGATTGCCGCGATCTTCCACATTATCAACCACGCCACCTTTAAAGCCTCGCTTTTCATGGCGGCGGGCATCATCGACCACGAAACCGGCACGCGGGATATGCGGCGCATCAACGGGATGTGGCGCTATATGCCGGTAACGGCTACGGTCGCCATGGTGGCCGCCTCGGCCATGGCAGGCGTGCCTTTATTGAATGGATTTTTAAGCAAGGAGATGTTCTTTGCCGAAACCCTGCACCTGGAGGCACTGGGACACTACGCCTGGCTGGTGCCGCTGCTGGCGACCCTCGCCGGTATTTTTGCGGTGGCCTATTCCTACCGGTTTATCCACGATGTGTTCTTCAATGGCGAACCCATTGATCTGCCCAAGTATCCGCCGCATGAGGCACCGCCCTACATGATCGTGCCCATGGCGATTCTGATGATCTTGTGCGTGCTTGTCGGCACCCTACCCAACTTCACGGTTGCCCCCTTCCTTGATGCCGCCAGTCTGGCGGTGATCGGTACGGAGATGCCCAGCTACCAGATCGCTATCTGGCATGGCTTTAATCTGCCGCTGATGATGAGCTTCATCGCCCTTGCGGGCGGGCTGCTCCTGTATCACCAACGCAAGGGATTCTTCGCTTTTTACGAGCGGCAATACCGGCGCGATGAAAAAATTGTCTTTGAAGCTCGGGTTCAACGTAGCGTGCGCCTGGCGCAGTCCATCACCAAACGTTTGGAGAATGGCTCCTTGCAACGCTATCTGGTGTTGTTTGTGGGCATGGCGGTATTGGCGGCCGGCATTGAGTTATGGCCCCTGAACAGTTTCAGCGGCACCCTGGCGATGACGCCTCTGGATGGTGTAAGTGTGCTGGCAACCCTGGTGCTTATCGTGGGTGCATTGGGTACCGTCATCGTCCACCACAATCGCTTTGCCGCCCTGCTGCTGTTGAGCGTGGTGGGCTTGATCGTGGCGCTGATCTTTGTCCGTTTCTCTGCGCCGGACCTGGCACTTACGCAGTTGTCGGTGGAAGTTGTAACCATCGTCCTGATGATGTTGGCCCTCTACTTTCTGCCGCAGGTCAGCCCCAGTGAATCGAGCCGGTGGCGTATCAGCCGCGATATTCTGCTCGCCGGTGCGGCGGGGATCGGTATGGGGCTGTTGACCTGGGCGGTGCTTACGCGTCCCTATGAAACCATCGCCGATTATTACCTGGCGAACAGCGTCAGCGGCGGGGGCGGCACCAACGTGGTAAATGTGATTCTCGTGGACTTCCGCGGCTTTGATACCCTGGGGGAAATTACCGTGTTGGCCATCGCGGCGGTGGGCATCTTCGCCATGCTGCGCAGACTGCGTCTGCCGGTGCCCAATGCCGATGGTACCGGTCGGGTCTGGTCCAAAGATCCTTATCCGCCCATCCTGATGGTGCTGGCGCGCATCTTATTGCCCCTGGCGTTGATGGTGTCTTTCTATATCTTCCTGCGCGGTCATAACCTGCCGGGTGGCGGATTTATCGCCGGATTAATCACCAGTGTGGCGCTGATCCTGCAATATGTCGCCAGCGGTACCGACTGGGTGCAGCAGCGACTCAACTGGTCCTACCGCAGCGTCGCCGCCAGCGGTGTCTTACTGGCGACCGCGACCGGCCTGGCGAGCTGGCTCTTCGGTTATCCCTTCCTCACCTCCACCTTTACCCATGTTCACTGGCCCATTGTGGGTGAGTTCGAATTGGCATCGGCGATGGTGTTTGACACCGGTGTGTACATTACCGTCGTCGGCGCGACCCTGGTGATCCTGTCCAACCTGGGCAAGCTGGCCCAGACCAGCTACGACACGCCCACCGAAACCACACAGGAGGAATCCCCATGGAAGCCCTGATTGCGATCATTATTGCGGTGCTGACCGGTTGCGGTGTTTACCTGATGCTGCGCGGCCGCACCTTCCCGGTCATCATCGGGCTGACGCTGCTGTCCTACGCCGTCAACCTGTTTATCTTCGTGATGGGACGCCTGCACAGCGGCGCGCCTGCGGTGATCGGTTCCGGTGATCGCTACACCGACCCGCTACCCCAGGCTTTGGTGCTCACCGCGATTGTCATCAGTTTTGCCATGACGGCATTTTTGCTGGTACTGGCCCTGCGCGCCCGCGCCGAGCTGGGCAATGATCATGTCGACGGCCGCCCGGCGGCGGAGGATGAGGCGCAATGAGTCACCTGATTATCCTGCCCATCCTGTTGCCGTTATTGACGGGATTGCTGCTCTTGCTGGTCCCGGAAAGTCGCCGGATGCTCGGCCATGTGCTGAGTCTGATCAGCACCGGCCTGCTGACGCTGGTCACCCTGCAACTACTGTTTACCGCCAACACCGGCGAATTGGTGGTTTATGCCTTGGGCAACTGGGCACCGCCGTTCGGTATCGTGTTAGTGCTGGATCGCCTGAGTGCGATCCTTTTAGTGCTCACCAGCACCCTGGCATTCTTCAGCCTGCTCTACACCACCGCTGAGGAAGCACCCCAGGGCGGACAGTCGTTCCATAGCCTGGCGCATTTTCTGTTACTGGGAGTCAATGGTGCCTTCCTCACCGGCGATATCTTTAACCTGTTCGTGTTCTTTGAAGTCCTATTGCTGGCTTCCTATGCCCTGCTCTTGCAGGACAACGGCGCGGCGCGAGCGAAGGCGGGGCTGCATTATGTCGTGCTTAACCTGGCGGGTTCGGCGCTGTTCCTGATTGCTGTTGCAGTCCTCTACGGCTTGACCGGCACGCTCAACATGGCCGATATGGCGCAACGGGTGGCGCAGGTGAATCCGGCGGATGCGCCGCTGGTGGCCGCCGCCGCTATCTTGCTATTGCTGGTGTTTGGGCTTAAAGCCGCGATGGTGCCGCTGTATTTCTGGCTGCCGCGCGCCTATGCCTCCGCCAGCGCGCCCATCGCCGCGTTATTTGCCATCATGACCAAGGTGGGTGTTTACACCATCATCCGGGTTTACACGCTTATCTTCGGCGACGAAGCTGGCCTGCTGGCCAACCTCGCCCTGCCCTGGCTATGGCCCCTGGCACTGACCACCTTGGTGCTCGGTTTTATTGGCGCCCTGGCCGCCCAGGAACTGCGGATGCAGGTGGCTTATCTGGTCATTATTTCCGTTGGCACCCTGCTCGCCGGGGTGGCGATCAACAGTGAGGTAGCGCTGGGGGCAACCCTCTTTTACCTGCTGCACTCCACCTGGATCTCCGGTGCATTATTCCTGCTGGCGGATTTGATTGTGCGGCAACGCGGCGTCACAGCGGATCAGATCATCGCCGGTCCCAGGCTGCGCCAGCCTATCCTGCTGGGCAGCCTGTTCTTTGCCTGCGCCATCAGCGTGATCGGTATGCCGCCGCTCAGCGGCTTTATCGGCAAGGCTTTAATCCTGCAAGCCGCGAGCGGTACTCAGGCCGTCTGGCTCTGGGCCACGGTACTAACCGCCAGTCTCGCGGTATTAACGGCCCTCAGCCGCAGCGGCAGCACCATCTTCTGGCGCACAGAAAACCGGGTGGAAGAGGCGCCCAAGGCGGATATCTGGTCGCTGCTCGCCATCTTCGGTTTGATGGGGTTCAGCTTTGCTTTGATGATCTGGGGCAATTACGCCATTGAGTACACCCGTGGCATTGCCGAGCAGGTGATGAATCCCGGTCATTATATTGATGCGGTGCTCAACCACCGTCCGCAGCAAGGAGATTGACCATGAGCCAATCCACCGACAAGCATTTACCCGCTGATAACGCTACGAATCAGCACCGCCGCTGGTTGCCGCACCCGGCTCTGAGCCTGTTTATGTGGGTGCTCTGGCTGTTGATGGTGAATGAGTTCAGCGCGGGCCACATCGTGCTGGGCGCGATACTCGCCTGGCTGATTCCGTTTTTGACGCATGCCTTTTGGCCGGAAGCGACCAGGCTTCATAAGCCGCTGCTTGCCACACGCTTCGTGCTGATGGTGCTGTGGGACATCGTCATCGCCAACGGCGTGTTGGCAGTGCGCATCCTCGGCCCGAGTAAAAAATTACAACCCGCTTTCATGACCCTGCCGCTGGACATCAAGGAAGATTTCACCATCACCGTTTTGGCCAGCACGATATCGCTTACGCCGGGAACCGTTTCGGCGGACTTAAGTGTCGACCGCAGTGCCTTGCTGATTCACGTTCTGCATGTCGACGACATTGATGCGTCCATCGCAGAATTAAAACAGCGTTATGAAAAACCGCTGAAGGAGATCTTCGAATGCTCATGATCGTCATTCCTGTTGCCATGCTGATGATCAGCATGGCTATAGCACTTAACCTGTGGCGTTTGGCTATAGGTCCGTCACTACCGGATCGCATACTCGCGCTGGATACGATGTACGTAAACGCCATTGCGTTGCTGATCCTGTTCGGCATTTATCAACAATCAGCACTCTATTTTGAAGCGGCATTATTGATTGCGGTGATGGGTTTTGTCGGCACCGTAGCCTTATCAAAATATTTATTGCGCGGCGACATCATCGAGTAACGGAGGTAAAGCAATGGAAAGTTTTTCGTGGATTGAAGTGCTTATTTCGCTCTTTCTATTGATCGGTGCCAGCTTTGCCTTGATCGGTTCTATTGGCTTGATTCGGTTGCCGGATTTTTATATGCGTCTGCACGGACCTGCTAAAGCAACCACCCTTGGGGTCGGTGGTGTACTGATCGGTTCCATGGTGTTTTTCAGTACACGCGGCGACGGCATCAGCTTGCATGAACTATTGGTGACATTATTTCTATTTATTACCGCACCGGTGAGCGCACACATCGTCGCCAAAGCAGCGCTGCACATCAAATTACCTTATCTGGAACGCACGCGCGGAAAGCCCTGGCAGTAATCTGAACTCCTCTTCGCAGTAAGCCAGCGACTTGACCCGACCTTGTGTCGGGTCAAGTCGTTTTACGGCGTCAAAATACCAGCAATTACACGGTAAATTTAAAAAACTGCGTCTATGTGTGGCAACCTACACAACTTTCCCGACACTCCCCAGTCAAGAAATAGGTAGCAACTTTTTCGTTACTTTATCGTTTTCGTTACTTTATCGTTACTTGGTTGCTGCCATCAGAAGACCATCGGCAGAAAAAATTGCGTATGGCTTCGTTGACATTGCCCAACACATGTAAGGAGATACAACATGCAAATGAAAAAAATGATTGCAATCGCAGGTTTAACTTTGGCTATGCCACTGGCTGCCTTTGCTGATGACGATGCGATTAAAGCATTGAATCTGCAAGGTGCAAAAGCTGATCAGGTAAAAACCATTATGGATAATTACAAAGATCAGAAAGAAGACATTAAAGATCGTGCGCACGAAGAAATAAACGCACTGAAAGATCGCAAAAAAGAACAGCTGGATGCGGTATTGACCGATGCAGAGATGGATCAGCTGGAGAAGTGGAAAGAGACCAAAGAAGACCGTTACAAAGACAAACACAAAGAGTGTAAAAAGTTGATGGATAAATACGACGATTAATCGTATTGCTTCTGCATTGCCGCACAACCGGGCCGAGATTTTCTCGACCCGGTTTATTTTTTTGGACCACTCAACGATGACACTTATTGTTCAGGCGAATGAGGCTGATGTTGATTTGATCTGATTTTTTGCAGGAGATGGTGTATGAGTAAGCGATCCGAGAGTGAAGCGCCGGTAAGGCCGCCGGTGGATAAGAAGCGCCGACCGACTGATACGGAGCATCGGGATATGGTGTTGACGCATCATGAGGCTGAGGCGGGGAGTCCGGCGGATGTGGCGGCGTGTGGGGAGGAAGATCCCGGGGTGGGGTTGGAGCAGTTGGTAACGCGGGAAGATGATGAGTAGGCGTTTAACCTCGGGTGGTTCTTAATCCGTTTGTTATCAGGACAAGGTTTCGAAAACGCATGCATACCTCCCTGTAGCTCCCTCAAGTCGTCCTTGACTTGAGGGTTTCGAAACCTTGTCCTGATAACAAACTTGCATTGCGCCAAAACATCAAATCAGATCGCACCAAATTAGACCAATAAGCAACTTTGAGCGGAAATATAGCACTGTTTTTGTGCCAATTATTTGCACCATTTAAATTCAGTATGACTTTATATGAATATTTTGTGCATTAAATTAATGCACAAAATGAATACCCTCTCTGTGGTTTTGCCACCTCAAAATAAAAAATCCAGCCTAAACAAAGAGATACATCACATCCTCAAGAATCGGGCATAGATATTGCGATAAGCCAGTCAGGCAGAAATTGCTTTCCGTAATGCTTATCGATAAATCCGTTCTTGAGAGAGTGCCCTATGTCTTATCTTGTCCCCTCAGAATTTGTTACCAAAATGGTAGATGCTGGCGAGTCCAAAATTTATATGGCCACGCGCGATGCGTTGATCCGAGCCTATATGGCGGGCGCTATCCTGGCGATTGCGGCGGTGTTTGCCGTTACGGTTTCCGTTCAAACCGGTTCGCCGTTGTTGGGTGCGGTGTTGTTTCCGGTCGGGTTTTGTATTTTGTATTTGATGGGTTTTGATTTGTTGACGGGGGTATTTGTGTTAACGCCGCTGGCGAAGTTTGATAACCGTCCCGGTGTTACCTGGGGTGCGATTCTCAAGCATTGGGGGGTGGTGTTTACCGGTAATTTCCTGGGTGCCCTGACGGTCGCGTTTTTAATGGCGATTGTGTTTACCTATGGTTTTACCACTGAGCCCAGTCAAGTAGGTAAGGTTATCGGTGATATCGGTGAAGGTCGCACACTGGGTTATAAGGAGTATGGTGCGGGTGGGATGCTGACCATTTTTATTCGCGGTGTGTTGTGTAACTGGATGGTGTCGCTCGGTGTGGTAGGTGCGATGGTGTCGACGAGTGTGAGCGGTAAGGTGATTGCGATGTGGATGCCGATCATGTTGTTCTTCGCCATGGGCTTTGAGCACTCGGTGGTGAATATGTTTTTGTTTCCTTCCGGTTTGATCATGGGCGGTAATTTTTCGATTATGGATTACCTGATCTGGAATGAAATTCCCGTGGTCATCGGCAACCTGGTCGGCGGTTTGTCGCTTACCGGCTTAACCCTGTACAGCACCCACGTCAGAACCGCGCCCAAACGCAGTTTTTAATAAATACGCTGAATGTAGGTCGGATTAGCCGCAAAGCGGCTAATCTGACAATCTCCCCCAAACTAAATAATAACCATCCACCTCAATCCATGCCCCCATCAACCCAACTTCTATTAACCATCGGCCAAGCCACCGACAAAGGCCGCAAGGAAATCAACCAGGATTTCCACGGCGCCTTTATGCCCGATGAGCCCGCACGCACCACCAAAGGTATTGCCATCGCACTGGCCGATGGCATCAGCACCAGCAGCGTTAGCCACATTGCCAGTGAAACATCGGTAAGCGGTTTTCTGGCCGATTATTTTTGTACACCGGAAACCTGGTCTGTTAAAAAGTCTGCAATGCGTGTGCTGATGGCCACCAATTCCTGGCTGCATGCACAAACACGTCAAAGCCCCTACCGCTATGAGCAGGATCGCGGTTACGTGTGCACCTTCAGTGCAATGATTGTTAAATCCACCACGGCGCATATTTTTCACATCGGTGATGCGCGTGTTTATCGTGTGCATGAAAACGCGCTTGAACAACTAACCAACGACCACCGTTTGCGTATCTCTGAAGACACCAGTTATCTCAGTCGCGCGCTGGGTGTTAATCCGCAGATCGAAATTGATTATCAAACGCTGAGCCTTGAGCAAGGCGACCTGTTTGTTTTGGCTACTGACGGTGTGTATGAACATGTAAGTGCTAACGACATTATCGACGCGGTGAAACATCATCCGGATGATGTTAATCAGGCCGCACAAACCATTTTGAATCGCGCCTATGAAAACGGCAGCGCCGACAATCTCACACTGCAACTCGTGCGTGTTGATCAACTGCCGGTGAAGGACGCCGATGAGCTCTACCACCCATTAACCGAACTGCCATTTGCGCCGCTCCTGGATGCGCGAATGTTGTTCGACGGTTTTAAAATTCAGCGCGAAATCCACGCCAGTCACCGCAGTCATGTTTATCTTGCGCTCGACACGGAGACTGAAACACCGGTTATTCTCAAAACACCTTCTGTGGATCAACAGCAGGATAAACAGCACCTGGAACGATTGTTAACCGAAGAATGGATCGCCAAACGGGTCAATAACGCTCATGTACTCAAAGCATACACCCCCATCCGGAAGCGCAACTATTTATACACCGTGATGGAATATGTGGATGGCCAAACACTGACCCAATGGATGATTGATCACCCGAAGCCGGATCTTGAAAGTGTGCGCGTTATTGTCGAACAAATTGCGAAGGGTTTACGGGCGATTCACCGGCTTGAAATGGTGCATCAGGATGTGCGGCCGGACAACATCATGATCGACAACACCGGCACGGTAAAAATTATTGATTTTGGTGCAACCCGCGTTGCCGGCATCGTAGAAAATACGAGCGAGCAATACAGCATTCTCGGCACCGCACAATACGCCGCACCGGAATATTTTTTGGGTGAGATTGGCAGCGCCCGCGCCGATATTTTTTCCCTCGGCGTGATCACCTACCAGATGCTTACCGGCCAATTACCCTACGGTACACAAATCGCTAAAACCCGAACCAAAGCCGCGCAACATAAATTGCATTACGCGACCATTACCAAAGACGACCGCCAGATTCCTGCCTGGGTTGATGACGCTATCAAAAAAGCTGTCCACCCCAACCCCTACAAACGCTACCACGAAGCTGCCGAGTTTATTTATGACCTGCGCCATCCCAACAAGGCATTTCTCAATAAAACCCGCCCGCCCCTCATTGACCAAAACCCAGTGCTGTTTTGGCAGGCGGTGTCCTTAATACTGGGAATCATCGTATTGATTTTATTGGGTATAGGCCACGCCTGACCGCCGCGCGCCGCTGTAGTGTGACGATTCACTCATAAAATGTCTCGAACTGACACTTTATGCTTCAATATGATCGATTGGCCAATCAAGCAAATCTAAAAACCAATCCCCATTCAGCAACTTTTCGATATTCACCATTTAGGCTGTTCAGCCTTATCAATTACGTCAGATAAAAACCAGTAACGAAAGCTGGCGGTTACAACAATTCAAAATTTAAATGCTTCAACAAAAGCGACAAATGCAGGTGAAGTCTGGCGACGATTGGGATAGTAAAGATGGTAGCCCTGAAAGTAAGGGCTCCAATCTGTTAACAGGGATACTAATCTCCCATCAGCCAAATAAGGTGCGGCTAATTCTTCAGGTACATAAGCTAACCCTATCCCATCGGTTGCCGCATTCAAAACATGCATGATGCTGTTGAACACTAGCTGCCCGTCCAATTTAATGCTGAATACTCGACCGTCTTTCTCAAACTCCCACGCGTAAATTGAGCCATCGGAGCGGTGCCGAATGTTGATACAGCGATGCTCCGCCAACTGGTGTGGCGTTTCCGGTTGGGAATGCTGCGCGAGATACGCCGGTGAACCCACCACAATCAACCGCCAGTCGGGACCAATACGCACTGCAATCATGTCTTTACTGATAGCTTCACCTAAACGGATGCCTGCATCAAAACGCGCTTCGACCACATTGGTAAATCCGTAATCCACATACAGCTCAAGGGTAATATCCGGATATTCCTGCAAAAACTTGCTGAGCTTGGGACGTAGGCAGAGTTCAATTTGATCGTCGGTACAGGTAATACGGATGGTGCCTTTGGGTTTATCGCGCAGCTCACCCAAGGCATCAACCTCTTCCTGAATCTGCTCGAACAACGGGGCAATGGCTTGCATGAGCCGCTCACCCGCTTCGGTGGGAGATACATTGCGCGTTGTTCGCGCCAGCAGGCGGATACCCAGCCGCTCTTCCAATCCACGAATCGTATGGCTTAACGCGGAGGGCGTTACCCGCAACTTGGCCGCCGCTTTAGTAAAGCTCTGCTCTCGCGCTACCGCCAAAAAAGCTTGCAAGTCATCCACTTTACCTTCCATCTCCAGCTCCTCACTCCAGTTCTCATTTGTGAATAATTTTCACAAGCACATCAATATTATGTCGGCTAATCAAGTTATCAAGAATCCTGCACTATGGAAACCTGTAAGCAGTCGCATGAATACCTATATCTGAAATCAGAAATTTATGAACTCAATACAAACCGCCGTTGAAGATATGCCAACCAATATTGGCGTTCAATCCGCGCACTGGAGTGGTGTATTTGCCATGGGCTTCTGCGTGTTTGCGCTGATTGCCTCAGAGTTTTTGCCAGTCAGCCTACTCACTCCGCTAGCCGCCGATTTACAGGTGAGCGAGGGATTGATCGGGCAAGGTATTGCCATCTCGGGTGCTTTTGCCGTAGCCACAAGCCTGTTGATCTCTCGCCTGGCTGGAAATATGGATCGCAAAACCCTGTTGCTCGGACTGACTGCACTCATGGGTGTGTCGGGAGTACTGATAGCGCTCGCGCCAAATTATGCAATTTACATGGTGGGGCGCGCACTGATCGGAGTAGTCGTGGGAGGCTTTTGGTCGATGTCCGCTGCGACCGCGATGCGCCTCGTGGCTAATGCAGATGTGCCGCGCGCTTTGGCAATCTTTAATGGTGGCAATGCATTGGCAACAGTGATCGCAGCACCATTAGGCGCCTGGCTGGGTGCGATGATCGGCTGGCGCGGTGCGTTTTTCTGCCTCGTACCCATAGCACTCATCGCCTTTATCTGGCAGTGGATTAGTCTACCCTCCATGCCGATTGCATCAAAAACCGAAATCTCACGCGGTCTATTCAGCTTGCTTCGTCAGCGGCTAGTGGCATTAGGCATGTTGGGTGTAGGTGTGTTTTTTATGGGCCAGTTTGCACTCTTTACTTATCTGCGCCCCTTCCTTGAAACCATCACTCGCTTGGACGTAGCCCAGGTAACGCTGGTGCTATTAGTGATCGGCTTGGCTGGATTTATCGGCACACTCATCATTGGCCGGGTAATCAAGCGGGGCCTCTACCAAACTCTAATCACAATCCCCCTGTTGATGGCAGTAATCGCCTTCACACTGATTGGTTTTGGCCACTGGCCGGTAGTGGTTATCGGATTATTGGGTTGCTGGGGGCTAGTCAGCACCGCTGCGCCCGTAGGCTGGTGGGCATGGCTGGCGCGCACCTTACCCGAGGATGCTGAAGCCGGTGGCGGATTGATAGTGGCGACCATCCAGTTATCCATCGCCCTCGGTTCTACTCTGGGTGGCCTACTGTTCGATTGGAACGGATACCAAACCACGTTTGTTGCCAGTGCCAGCTTATTACTAGTCGCTGCCGCATTGGTATTTGTCACGGCACACACAAAGCCTCACTAATGCGATTCATACATAAAAGGAAATCTGACATGAAAACGATCAAGGTAATTTTTGCACTGATTTTCGCACTGATTCTTGCCGTCACATTGAACGCACAGGCTCAATCAATTCCACAGATGAAGGAGAGCACATCTATGTACAGCATCCAAATTATCCTCGGTGAACATATTATTACCGGTAGCCTCGCCGACACCCCGAGTACACGCGATTTTGTAAAACAACTGCCGTTGACACTTGAATTTGAGGACTACGGATCTACCGAAAAAATCGCTTACCCACCGGCCAGGCTCACGTCCCAAGGCGCGCCTGCTGGTGTAAATCCCACAATCGGAGACATCGCCTATTACGCGCCTTGGGGAAATCTCGCACTTTTCTATAAGGATTTTGGTTATTCAAAAGGGCTGATTCGTTTGGGGCACATCACCAGTGGCGTGGAGCACCTGAAATTTCCCGGCACCAAACAAGCAACCATCAAATTGATTTCCAACGATTAAGCCTACAGGAGTATTTTCATGAACAATCATTCTGAAAACCAACTACAAGCAAACGAAGACTTACTAAGTGCCGGGCGACGCCAACTGCTCAAGCTGACAGGTACAGGTATAGCAGCGGCTTGCATGGCATCGGCAATAGCAGCGCCCGCCGCCGCAGAAACCACGTTAAACTTGGGTGATAGCTGGGATAAAACCTTCCCCAGAAGCGAAAAAGTTGAGCACAAAAAAGTGACCTTTACCAATCGCTACGGCATCACCCTCGCCGCTGATGTGTACCAGCCCAAAAACGCCAGCGGCAAGTTGCCCGCGCTAGCCATCAGTGGTGCCTTTGGTGCTGTTAAAGAACAGTCGTCCGGCTTGTATGCACAAACCATGGCCGAACGCGGTTTCATCACACTTGCGTTTGATCCTTCCTATACCGGTGAGAGCGGCGGCGAACCGCGCAATGTGGCTTCCCCCGATATCAACACGGAAGACTTCAGTGCGGCAGTAGACTTCCTCGGTTTGTTGCCTGAGGTTGATCGCGAGCGTATCGGTATTATCGGAATTTGTGGTTGGGGTGGTATGGCGCTGAATGCTGCCGCCGTTGATAAACGCATTAAAGCCGTAGCCACCAGCACCATGTACGATATGTCGAGAGTGATGTCCAATGGCTATAACGACAGCACAACCAAAAAACAACGCAGCGCTGCGCTGGAACAGTTGAGCCAGCAACGCTGGCAAGATGCAGAAGCTGGAAAGCCCGCGCTGGGGCCAGTATCCCTTGAACTCAAAGGTGGAGAGCCGCAATTTGTGCAGGAGTACGCGGCCTATTACAAATCGACCAAACGCGGCTTTCACCCACGCGCCATAAACTCTAACAGCGCCTGGACAATGACCAATCCCTTATCGTTTATGAATATGCCGCTGCTGTCTTACATTGATGAAATTTCACCGCGCCCGATATTATTAATCCACGGTGAAAAAGCGCATTCGCGCTATTTCAGCGAAACCGCCTATAAAGCGGCTGCCGAGCCGAAAGAATTGTTGATCATCAAAGACGCAAATCATGTTGATCTTTACGATCAGATAGATGTGATTCCATTCGATAAATTGACTGAGTTTTTCGAGAAAAATTTGTTGCCAGGCGCCAATAAAAAAGCGTCGGCATAGTAAGCTCAGTCTCTACGCAAAAAAAGCGCAAGGAAGAAAAGGTATATCGATAGTCATGATCACTAGCCCGAACAAGATGCCACCCACAGGCGGGTTAATACCATGTGATTAATCTTCAGGAACGTAAAGGAAAATCTGGCCAAAACATCAGGAACAAAGCAAACAATTATCCGCAAAGCAGAACTGAGTTTTTAACCCACAACGGTTGTCACCATACTGTGATGGTGACAACCGCCTCTGTACTGCGAGAACTCCGTGTCCTTCACAATACCAACTCCGCACGTTGCAAACCCGCCTCACCCGCAGTTAACGCGAAGCGCGTCATATCCTGGCGCCGCGTTACCGGGAAAAGATCCGACAGCACCACTTCGCTGGTATACATCCAGGCTTCCACGACCATCTCCTGCTCCAGGCGATACACACTGGTGCCATGGAAATCGATGCGCTTACCACTCGCGGGAAAGCCCATAAATTCTTCGTGATGCACGCCATTGATATGAAAATGTACTTTCACGGTTTGCTCATCGGCGGTGAGGTGCTCAATCTTGAAATGCAGTTGATTAATCGCATCGGCCATATAGCGAAAGAAAGCTTTAAACTCTTCGCGACTGGCCGGATTAAATTCCGGAAAGTTATGACACACCACTGACTCGGCTACACAGGTATCCAACACATCCAGCTTATCCTGATAGCCGGCGTGTAAAAAATGTTTGATCAGCATGGCGTTCTTGTGATGAATTGACGTCACCATTGGATTCTCCCATTGAGGTTAGCGAGTATCGTGCAAAAAAACAGGCAGGCTTTGACGGGCTTGGTCGGCCACGGGGGTAAATCAGGTTGATTCGCTGTAGGATTACCGGGGAGTGCATCAGCTAATCAAGCAATGGCTCCCGACAGGCAGTTCATCTGAGTGAACAATGCCATCATAAGCGAAGGTTTTTAAAAAAGGGTTAAGAAAGACCTAAGCATTAACCGGGGTGACTTAAGGAAGTCTTAAAAACCGTCAAGGATAATACGCTATCCCCGCTACAATAGTGCCACCTGCCCGGTCGCAAGAGAGTTCACTATGCAAATCCTATTGGTTGAAGATGACAACATGCTGGCAGAAGCCATCGGCTTCGGTTTGCGCCAGGATCACTGGGAAATAGATCGCGCTGAAGATGGTGTTGCCGCTCAGCTCGCGTTGGTTGAGCACACCTATTCCGCCGTCTTGCTCGACCTCGGATTACCCGGTGGCTCGGGTTTGCAGGTACTCAAGTTTATGCGCGACCGCTACGATACGACGCCGGTGATTATTATTACCGCCCGCGACCAGCTCAGCGACCGCATTCGCGGTCTGGATGCCGGTGCCGATGACTATCTGGTCAAGCCCTTTCAACTGGAAGAGTTGGGCGCACGCTTGCGTGCCGTCATTCGCCGCACTCAGGGTCGGGTTTCGCCGTTATTGCAGTACCGCAATATTACGCTGGACCCCAGCAGTCGTGTCGTCACCCGCGACGAGGAACAGGTGCACCTGAGTCGTAATGAATATCGCACACTGCTGGTATTGATGGAGCGCCGCGGGCGCACGGTACCGCGTGAACAATTGGAGCAGTTGGTTTACGGCGGCGATGGTGAAATCGAAAGCAATACCGTCGCGGTTTACATTCACCAGCTGCGCCGCAAGCTCGGTGACGATATCATCCTCACCATCCATGGTTTTGGTTATCGCATCGGTGAAGAAAAAGTATGAAATCTCTGCGCGGACGTTTATTGCTTGCCACAATGTTGGTGTTGGTCGGAATGTGGATGCTCTGGTCTTGCCTGCATATCGCGTCCATGACCAGCGAGCATACCGGTTGGTGGGACAAATCCCTGCGCGATGTTGCACATCAAATCATTACCTCCTTACCGGAAAACATTAACTTACTGTCGGCAGATTCACGCCGGTTGCAATTGCCGGCTAATGAAAAAGCGGGCCATGATGATCTGAGCTTCCAGATTTGGGGTAGTGATGGAACCAGTTTGCTCCGTTCCATGGAATCACCAACAGTTCCGCTACACCCGAATTTCCAGGACGGTTTTTCCATTGAGGAGGTCGATGGCCGCAAGTGGCGTGTTTATAGCGTGCAAGATGCCAGCGGAAAAGTCCATGTGCAAACAGGCATCCCCTGGGACGCCTTCAAGATGGATTTAAAACATTGGATCAAAGGTGCATTTCTCGCCGCATTACTGGTGTTTATCACACTGGCATTGACCCTGAAAACCGTTGTGCGATGGTCACTGAAACCCGTCACCTGCCTGCAACAGGACATTGCCGAGCGCCAGGAATATGACCTCACCCCCTTGCCAACAAAAAAATTGCCGCTGGAATTAAAACCGCTGATCGAATCCTTTAATCGTCTGTTATTGCGCATTGATACCGCCATCAACAATGAACGGCAATTTATTGCTGATGCAGCCCATGAATTGCGCACCCCCATGGCAGCAATACAAACCCATGCACAAGTAGCCGCCGGCTCCACGACACCAGAAGAGACACGGGCAGCGCTCGCACGTTTGGTTACAGCGGTAGAGCGTGGCACACGACTGACGCAACAATTGTTGGATTCTGCTCGCCTGGAATCCAATTATGGCGTTAAACATGAACGCGTTGACCTGGTGCGCGTCATCAAACTGGTGGCCGATGAATTTGACATTGTTGCGCAACAGCGACAACAAACAATAACCATCAACGCGCAGCCCTGCTCTGTCTGTGGTGATGTGGATGAGTTGGGAATTTTATTGCGCAACTTGTTAGATAATGCCTTGCGTTATTCCGGTCAAGGCAGCCGCATCGAACTGATGTGCGGCATAGCGCCCTCTACCGATGGCATCACGTTATGCGTAAAAGATAATGGTCCCGGTGTGCCTGATCCCGAACAACGTGCGCGCATCTTTGAGCGCTTTTACCGCGCCGATCAGGATCATCGGCGCGGTAGCGGCATTGGCCTGTCACTGGTGCGCCGCATCGCATATTCCCATGGCGCCGAACTGGAAGTAACCGAAGGGCTGGATAACCGGGGCTTGTGCATCAGCGTGCATTTCCCGGTGTTAAAAAACGATACGCCTTAAGGAATCTCTTTGGGTTGCCCTCCCGGCACACCCGGCGGCGGTGACACCGGTGGCAATTCCTGCGGTGGATCTATCGGGGGCACTTCTGCCGGTTCGCCGGGCGGTTCTTCTGTTGGCGCATCCGGCGGTAATTTTTCCGGCGGCCAATCCGGATGTTCCGGTTTAAAGGGGTCGGGGGTGTGATCAGGTTTTTCTTCCGGGTTCTGCATCATGTCCTCCTTTGTTTCGCAAATTATCGGCCTGATCTGCACAAACAGAAGAGGCCCTCATGCCTGTTTTCTTTGAGTTATGATGCGCGGCAAAATTCGCTGGAGGAATAATAAATTTACGTCGTTAAACGTGCGGCAGATAAATATACGATTACCGGAGCGGTTAAAAAGAAGGATAAAGTGCGGGAAATAGCTGATAGAAAATGCAACAAGCGAGGCTCAACATAAGATGCTGACGCCTCGCTTGTTCACTATTAAGGTTGGCCAACGTACACAACAATCTTACCGCGAGCATGACCCGACTCGCTGAATGCATGGGCTTTGGCAATATCTTTCAATGCGAACTCTGCACCAACAATCGGGCGAATAATACCATCATCAATCAAACCGGCCAGGTGCTGAAGAATCACCGCGTTAGGCTCGATAAACACAAAGGCACAACGTACTCCCATCGATGCCGCGCGCTCCTGCGCCGGCGGCGCGATGATCGACACCAGCATGCCATCCGGCTTCAACACACCCCAGGATAATTCCTGCACATCACCACCCAAGGTATCGAATACCAGATCAACATCGTGCACCTGTTCATGAAACGCTTCGGTTTTGTAATCGATAATTTCATCGGCGCCCAATGATTCAACAAACGCGCGATTCTTTTCCGAGGTGGTCGTGATGACATAAGCATCGCAGGCCTTTGCCAGTTGAATCGCCAGACTGCCCACGCCGCCGGAACCCGCGTGAATGAGAACGCGCTGCCCTGCTTGCAGTTGTGCGGTGGAAAACAAAACCTCCCATGCGGTAATGGCGGCTAACGGCAGCGAGGCTGCTTCCACATGGGAAATCGTCAGCGGCTTGAGAGCCACCTCCGCCGCACGAATCGCAATATATTCGGCATAGGTGCCATTGCGTTTGATGTCCGGGCGCGAATAAACCGCATCGCCGGGTTTGAATTCGGTAACCGCATCGCCCACCGCTTCCACCACACCGGAAACATCCCACCCCAGGGTCAAGGGAAACTGATAGGGAATCATCTCTTGCAGATAGCCTTCGCGGACTTTCCAGTCAACCGGATTGACCGATGCCGCCACTACTCGCACCAGCACCTCATCGGCTGCGATGTCCGGTACCGGTGCATCCTCATAACGCAAAACCTCGGTATTGCCATATTGATGAATCCTGACGGCTTTCATAAAACACTCCTGTTCATTGGATGATGGCTGGACGGATAAGGCCCACTGGGGTAGAAATAGCTTCACGACAACATCAGCCATGGTAACAACATCAATTATCGTCAGTAAGGCTAATCCATGCTCCATTACGACAAGCTACAACAACACTTTCTCAAAATTTCCCGGCTCGGCCACTTGGGCGCTATTTGCGGCTGGGACCAAGCCGCCATGATGCCAGCCGGTGGAAATAGCGCACGGGGTGAAGCCATGGCTGAGCTGGCGCTGCTGATCCACGAGCAAACCACGGCGCCCCACTTACAGGACTGGTTTGCCGCCGCCGAGCAGGAATCCCTGGATGCCGGACAACAAACCAGCCTGAAGGCGATGCAACGCCGCTGGCAACACGCAACGCTGCTGCCCGGTGATCTGGTGCAGGCTATCTCACTGGCCGCTTCCACCTGCGAACACGCGTGGCGCAGCCAGCGTCCGGCCAACGATTGGCAAGGCTTTAAGGCAAATCTGGTAAAGGTGGTTGCCCTGGCACGGGAAGAAGCCGGTATTCGCGCTGACCATGCCGGGCTCAGCCGCTATGACGCCCTGCTGGATATCTACGAACCGGGAATTACCACTGCACATCTGGATACATTATTTGGCGATGTCAAAACCTGGCTGCCCGATATGATTCAACAGGTAGAAGAAAAACAAGCGAACGCATCCTGGCAGGCGCCGCAGGGACCGTTTCCTATCGGGCAACAAAAAATGCTCGGGCAGGAAGCGATGAAGCTGCTCGGTTTTGATTTTAATCACGGCCGCCTTGACGTAAGCACTCACCCTTTTTGCGGCGGCGTCCCCACCGATGTGCGGATTACCACCCGCTACGACGAAGACGACTTTATGACCGCGCTGCTCGGTGTCATCCACGAAACCGGCCACGCCCGTTATGAACAAAATCTGCCATTAGCCTGGGCCGGCTTACCGATCGGCGAAGCGCGGTCTATGGGCGTCCATGAGTCGCAAAGTTTATTCTTCGAAATGCAATTGGCCCGCAGCCGCGAATTCACCCAATTGCTCGCCCCCATGGCCGCGCGCATCCTGCAACACGAGCAAGACCCGGCCTTCAGCGTTGATAATATCTATGCGTTCAATACGCGTCTGAAACGCGGTTATATTCGCGTGAATGCCGATGAAGTGACCTACCCGGCCCATGTGATCCTGCGTTATGAAATCGAACGCGCCCTGATCGAAGGTGACATTGACGTGGATGATATCCCGGCGTTGTGGGATGAAAAGATGCAAACCTACCTCGGCTTATCCACCCGGGATAATTATCGCGATGGTTGCATGCAGGATATTCACTGGACCGGCGGCGCCTTCGGTTATTTCCCTTCCTACACCTTGGGTGCGATTTATGCCGCGCAGGAATTTGCGGCGGCGGATCGCGCGATTACTGATTTGCGCGGAAAGATTACCCGTGGCGAATTGACTGAATTGTTTACCTGGCTGCGCGACAACATCTGGCAAAAAGCCAGCATCCTGAGCACCGGGGACTTGATTGTATCGGCCACAGGCGAACCGCTGAACGCCACCTATTTTCGTACACATTTGCAACGGCGTTATTGCTGATTAACCCATAAATAAAACAACGAGAACACAGAATGGACGACGATAAAACCCGGTTAAAGCCCAGCGCGACCGACAAAACCATTATGCAGCCCAAAGCAGCAGACAAAACCATCATAAAACCGCGGGTAGCGGAAGAGACGCAGGTAAAACCGCGCGCTGCTGACGAAACCTTGCTGAATCCCCATAGCATTGCACCGGATCAATCCGATAAAACCGTCTTGCAAAAACCAAAGCGCCCGGTAGCTGACCCCACGCGCGCGCAGGTAAAACCGGAACCCGTTTCTGCACCAACAACCAGTCACATTGTCAGCGAAGGCGACACCATTAAAGAGCGCTTTGTACTGGACAAACTCCTGGGGTCCGGCGGTATGGGTGCCGTGTTTCGCGCATTGGACCTGCGCAAACAGGAAGCCAATGATGATCGGCCTTATATCGCCATCAAAGTCCTGGGCGAAAATTTCAAGAATCACCCGCAGGCGTTAATTACCTTGCAACGGGAAGCCAAAAAAACCCAGGACCTGGCCCACCCGAATATCGTCACCGTTTATGACTTTGACCGGGACGGCGACCTGGTTTATCTCACCATGGAGGAGCTGAAAGGCAGCTCGTTGGAAGATATGCTGGAGCAGGATAAATACCTGCCAAGCCTCGACGTCAAACAAAAACTCAAGATCATTCGCGAAATTGCCCAAGGGCTCTCCTATGCGCACAGTAAAGGCATCGTGCACTCAGATTTAAAACCCGGCAATGTTTTTATCACCGAAAGCGGCACGGTAAAACTGCTGGACTTCGGTATCGCCCGCGCCGCCAACGAACAACTTTATCAGGACAGTTTCGATGCGGGAGAACTGGGCGCAATCACCTACTCCTACGCCAGTCCCGAGATGGTACGCAACGAACGGCCACACTTCTGCGATGATATTTATGCACTGGGGATCATCGCGTGTGAACTGCTCGGCGGCGAACATCCATTCAATCGTAAAAATGCGCAAAACGCCCTTGAGCAACGCCTCAGCCCGAAGCTACCCAAACTTAAAAATCCTTTACTGAGTAAACTCCTGGCAAAATCCATCGCCTTTCAACGCCATGAACGTATCGCCGACGCCGACACCTTTCTCAAAAAATTAAATTTTGCCACCCGTGCACCCAAAAGCATCGCCACCGCCCTAGGCATAATTTGCCTGGCAGCCGTGGGCAATTATTTTTACATCCAGAGCATAGAAGTCGAAGCTATTCCCTTCAGCGACCTGTCCGCGGAGATGCAGGAAGATTTTCACGCGTTTATCAAAGAGGGAAAAACGGCTTTGTCGTTTGGAGATTTACAGGGCGCGGTATTTAACATCGACCGCGCCTACCAAATCCACGCCACCAACGATGATGTGAAAAACATGACCCAGGAAGTGTTGACCATCATGGAACGAAATATTCGTGCCGCAGAAACGGATGAAGCAAGAAATTTTTATGAAAGTCAGTTAGCGGAGTTACAGCAATATCCGGCGTTTGCGGAGCTTGATCAATAATTAAATCGTAGATTATTTTTGCTGAGGTGCTTCGTAGTCCGTTTGACATTAGGGCTTATGTTTCGAAAACGCATGACAATCTGGCAGGAGCCAATTTCCACAGCGAAGCTGCCCGCAGGGTGAGCCACAGGGATGTGGAGAATGAATCATCCCTGTGGTTCCCTCAGATTGAATCGCCCCTCGACAACTGCTCCTGCGTTGCGCGATCTCTGGAATGCCGGACTACTGCATCCATGCTGTCGTGGCTTGAGGGTTTCGAAGCATATGTCTAACGTTGCGTTTACCTGCTGATTGTAAGTAGTGCGTTGCAGCAAACTTCGCGTGCAATACCACACAAGCGTTACTTACAATTCGCCAGGTGCAATTCATTCATCCTTATTGTCAGGTTTCACAAGATTTTCAGGATTACCTAGGGAGAATGTTTTTTCTAACTCTTTTTTTATTTCTTTGGGTTTTTCTTTAAATAATTTTTCGGCGTCTTTTCTTGCCTTTTCTCTAATGGCTTTTAACTTCGCTTGATCATTCATAGCTTTTTCACCAAGTAGTGTGGATTGCCTTGCTTTGCGGGCATGAGTTTGAACCCTATGTCTCTGGATGTATAAAAAGTAATTAACTTTTTATTCATTGGCTCAATTATGCGAATGTATTCTGCACCAATTAAGCGGCCATATGTTTGATACGCTAACTGGGAAACAGAAAAAAGCTCACCTGTGTAAATTGTGTGCTTTGGCAAGCTTTCAATGAAGTCCATTCTAATACTTGTCCCTTTATAGGTCGGCCTTCCGAGCGTTAAGGATAGAGGGTATTTCCATTCCAGACTGACAGGTCAAAAGCTTTGGGATGCCTTACGCAATACCTTGAGGCAAACGTCCAATCCCAATTTACTTTTCGCTCAGGTAGCTCCTGCCAAGTACGGAACGCGGTTAATGCTTTATGATCAATTTTTTCAAGCGTCAAGCGCTTCAATGATGAAGGTAGATTTTCCTTGGCGATAGCTCTAGCTTCAATTCGGTAGTGCTCGTATTTGTTAATTGCACTAAGATGTGATGCCTTCATAAAATCTCCTTTCTTTAGTTTTGCCTTATTAACGCTAAGCTCAGTGGTAGTTTGCATGTGACGCATTAATCATCAAATGAGCGCAGTGAATGGTTAAAGAGCTATATACAAACCGTTTGGTTGCTTTGTTATACACTACCTATGCTGAAGCCAGTTCCAGCCTTTACTGAAGCCGTTACCATCAAAATCCCCTTCCACTTCGAGAACCAAAACACTATCTCCGCGAATCAATGGAGATGTCGAAGATGACTGAGTACGTCCCTCAAGTTCTGCTCTAATTACTCCAGCAGGCAAAGATGTTTTTAGGAAGTAACCAAAACAATCTCCGCTATCGGAAGTAAAAACAAGTTGGCAGTCTTGCCTTGAGAGTTTTTCAATAGCAGCTTTTACTGGGGCTGCGGACTCCATTATTCTTTGACGAATCGGCATTTCTCCGCCAAATTTAATTAGTACAAAGTATTTTTTTGCTATGGAACTTTCCATATAGCTTTCCGCTCGTTAATTTTCCGGGAGTTACTACCACCACCTAACGCCAAACTCAAATGGTGCGAATATCAACTAGCCTTACGCACAAAGAAGAAATCACCCACTTCATGCCCAGCCCCTTTGATCGCCTTAAACTCCGGCATTTGATCAAAGCCTACCGATTTTGCACGACTGGCCACATTGTCTTTGATCTTCAGATACAGCTCAGGGCCGCTGATGATGGTACCGGCGCCTTCAAGCGTGTCGAGAAACGCGCGGGCAAAAACCGAGTGCCCCTGGCCGATATTATCCAGCACCGGCTGGTCGCCACCGGAGGCGAGTAACAAACGGGATTTTTTGGGCAGTTTGTAACGGATGTAATCCTGCGTGTATTGCGCTTTCTCATCCATAAACAAATAACCGGGCGCGGAGGACAGCAGACCGGAGTAACAGGAGTCGGCAACTACCATCACACGTTTCGCTTTGATACGTGCCAGGTGACGGGTCACAAATTCATTGGAAACCCAGAAAGTATCGTCCGGCGGCGGTGTGGCGTTGACCGGTAGCCAATAACCGGTTTCCAGTTCACCGGCTCCAATACGCGTGCCGTGGCCGGCGTAAAAGATCAGCAAATTATCATCTTCTGTTACCAGCTCATTTAATTCGTTGATTGCTTTCATCACTGTGGTGTTGTCGGCATCCAGCAGCATAGTGACGCTAAAGCCGTAGTTTTCTTCGAGGATTTGTTTGGCTCGTTGCGCGTCCGAATAAGGCGTCAGCAAGTCTTCAATATTGTCGTAATTTTGGTTGGCGATGATCAGCGCATAATATTTACCGAATTCCATATCATCCACTTTGATCGCCTGCGCATCGCTGGTGGTTGACACACGGGTTGTCAAACCTTCTTGCGGTTGTCTCATGCGGGGAATCAGGTCGATTTCATTTTTTGCGACCATGCGCTCTGCTTCGAGATTTTTCACCCACACCTTGAGCTGATTCAATTCCTGTTGTAATTCGGCTGTTTCGGCAGAGCTGCCGATTTTTTTCTGTAAGCCGGAAATTTGATTGTTGAGCAATTTAATCTGCGTATCTTTTTCTGACAGGGTCTTCTGCAACTGCGCACGCAATTCATCCTGCGCTTCCTGAGCGGCGGATTGATACATCACGCTGTCTTCTTCCAGACCCCAGGCTTTGCGATACCAGTTCAGGGCTTGCAGTTTATCTTTTTCAACACCCAGCCCTTGTTCATACAAAGTGCCTAAATTGAATTGGGCGCGGGGGTTGCCTTGCTCGGCTGCTTTGCGATACCAGATAGCCGCCGCTTCGTAGTTGGGTGAACCACCCAGGCCACGCTCAAAAATTTCGCCCACGTTGGCCTGGGCGTCTGCATCCCCGGCCTCTGCTGTCGGCATCCACACCGCGAGAGCGGTTTTATAATCGGCGCGGTCGTATGCCACATATTCACCACCGCGAATGCGACAATCAGCAGCAGTTGTCAATACCGGGCGACGCGGCGTCATGTATTTGGTCGAGCCCAGGCTTCGCACCTGGCCCGGCAACAGACAATCCACGACATTCAGATCATCAATATCCGGCGTACCGCTGGCCGGCATTTGTTGCTTGACATCCTGACTGCCGCAGGCTGAAAGTAATAGCGCAGCGAACAAGAGCGATATTGCAACAACAGGTTTTTTGAAACGTGAAGCGTGATGTTTGCACATAAACCAAACCATCCATTTTGAGTCATCGCAACAGCGAAAAAAGCGCAGGAAATGTGCGCCGGGGTTGAATAATTTTTACAAAATTCTGGTGGGTTGTCGTGTTAATTTTTCCGACAACAAAATCATTATTAAACTTTCTAATAACCGTCTTACTCGATCTATTGCAATGAGTAATTGAAAAGAAAAAACAATGAAAAATCCACGCGTAAAAATACTGTTTTCAGAGATGCCGCCGCATCGAGGCCTTATTAGCATGAGGCTCAGACAATACGCCACTATGTATATTTTGGGTGTGATGATAATGGCATTATGGGGCTGTCAGGGAAATACTCGTGCTGATTTTGAGCGCTTATCCCAGGCGATGCAAGCAACCCCGATTACCACGCCTTATCACCAGCATCTGGTATTGCAGCAATCGTCGCCAAAATCATCAGACAAAATCCACATCTATATCGAGGGCGACGGGCGGCCCTGGATCAAACGCTATCTGATTGCCAAAGATCCAACACCGCGTGCACCATTGATGCTGAGCCTGATGCGACAGGACACGCAACCAGCCATCTTTCTCGGACGCCCTTGTTATTTCAACGATCCGTTCTACGGTTTGGCCGACACAGGTTGCGAATCAGATTTATGGACCAGCGCACGCTACTCCGAAACCGTTGTCGCCAGCATGGTGGATGCCTTGCGCCAATTATTGGCGGAACGCCATTACGAACAATTGACATTAATTGGCTATAGCGGTGGCGGGACTATCGCCACCTTGATGGCACAACGGATGCCGGAAGTGACCCAACTGGTCACCATCGCAGCCAATCTCGATGTAGATGCCTGGACGCGCCACCATCATTACAGCCCCTTGACCAAGTCCTTAAACCCGGCAGAGTTCACGATCACTCAACCCAAGCTGCAGTATCATTTTTTTGGCAGCAAAGATCAGGTGGTGCCGCCGTCACTTGCGCAGGATTGGCTGAAGACGCAAGGCCAATCACCCCGGATTGTTGAAGGCTTTGATCACCGCTGCTGCTGGCAACAAAAGTGGCCGGAGTTATTGGAGATAATCAATTCATTCTGAACAGCACCATAATGTAATGCCGTCAGCGTTAATCCAGCCGGGTTTGAATATCGATGGTTCCGGTCAGTGTTTTATGCACCGGACATTTGTTGGCAATATCCAGCAACCGTTGTCGCTGGTCTTCAGTTAAATCGCCGGTCACATCAATCACACGTTCAAAAACATCCACACTGGTGCCATCCCGATTCTCGCGATGATGGGTTAAGGTCACACGAATATTTTCCAGTGGCCATTCTTTGCGATTGGCATACATGCGCACCGTCATTGAGGTACAGGAACCCAGCGCGGCCATCAACATTTCATAAGGATTGGGGCCGTAATCATCACCGCCGATTTGTTTGGCTTCATCTGCAAACCATTGATGCTGCTCGGTGTAGATCGCGCGGGTGTAGCGATGATTATGTTCTGCCACAATGACCTGGCCTTTTTCGGGCGAAAACTCATTGCTGGTTAATTCTCCGGTATTCAACATGGATTAATCGCCTCGTTCTGATAGTGAAGGTTGCGCATGCGTTGGTGTCGCCGTCTGTTCGATAGTCTGCCACCAGCGTGGCAAGTAATTTTTAATCTCTTCACCCATCACCATCTGTGGCAGGGAATGAGTAACCTCTTCGTCGAGTTCTTTTTCCCATTGAGTAATCAGGGTTTCACTTTTGGCGAACGCGGCTTCAAAAGAGTCGGCTTCCGGTAGAGCTTCTTTGAAGTATGCGCGTCCGAAATAAGTCATCTCGGAGGTATCGGTACACCCGAAGGATTTGCGATCCTTGCTCGACGCGGTCATCACCAGCGTCGTGGGACTTTCCAATAAAGGAATAAAGCCACCGGAATAACATGCCGATACGACGACTACTTTCCACTTGATCGGCAAGGCGTTAATAATTTCGCCCAAACGTTCGGCGGTTAGGTCCGGCAGGCTTACTCCTTGTTGCACAATACTGAATTCATGTTTGGCTGAACCGTGGCTGGTCAGATAAAGAAATAAAATATCCTTGTCCGGATTCATCTTGTTGGCCACAGCCTGCAACGCCTGCTCAATACTGTGAGGCGTCGCCATGGGTATATTCGTCAGCGTGTCATTGTGGTTGATAAGCACCAGCGAACGGCCCGCTGTACCATACGTCTGATCAAACTGCGCATGAATAAAATCCAGCTCCTTGCGAAACACATCCTGCCGACTGAAGCCAGCCACGCCGACAAAATACAAATTGATAGCCTCTGCATCACTGGGCAGTAATTTTTTACCGGCAGCTGCTAGTAAGTCAGCTTGTTGGAAGAGTGCTTTTTCGATGATAAACGGCAGGGCATCCTGATCAGATTCCTTGCCCGCAGACTCAAACTCACCCCAGCGCCACCGTCCCGCCAATAATTTTTCCGGCTCATCGGCAGTTTCAGTGTAGCGATATAAGCCATAACCGTGAAAGATACCTTGGCTAAACTGGCCTTTGTATTCGCCGTCTTTTTCTGTCAGGGTGCCGACGCCATCGAACATCCAATACTTGAATTCGCCCTGGTAGTGATCGCCTTCCTTGCCGAAGAATTCGCCCTCGCCGTGTAAATCACCCTGTTCAAAAGTCCCCAGGTAACGGTCGCCTTCCGCACTCGTAAATTCACCCTTACCGTGAAAAACCCCGCGCTGGAATTCGCCCGTGTAACGCGAACCGTCCGCCCCTGTATATTCACCGGGGCCAGTAAGCTCGCCGGCGATAAACTCACCGCGATATTCGTCGCCGTTGGCTTCGCGCAATAGACCCTGGCCCTGATAAACACCGCGCGCAAATTCACCGCTGTAGCGCGCCCCACTGGACCAGATGAGCTCGCCCTGGCCATGCAGCAAACCCGCGTTCAGCTCGCCGTTATAGATCGCGCCATCAGGCATAAGCAATTGCTGAACCTGTGTCTGGTCGGTGGCGATAATCTGAAGCCGGGGGTTGAGATATAGCAGCACTATCGCTGCCATCAGAACAATAACGACACCCGTTAAATAATGTTTTGCCGATAACTGCACACCAACCTCTTACATGGATTTCATTTCATCGGTAACCGCTGCATAACCACTTAACATGCTGACTGCTTCCAGCGCCTGAACGGCTGTTGCGCGGCCTTTGAGGCTTTCGCCTACGGTAATTTTTTTCCCGTCTGCTGTCAGTGCCTTGAGAGAAAACACTTCGGTGTATTCACTGCCGGATTGTGCGCTGTAGCTTTTGTGTAATTGCAGGTGCTTTATTTGTGCGCGCGGATAATGCTGCTTATGAATAATCACCCCCATCAGGCGGCGCTGGGTCCACAAGCCCTGTTGGTCAAGCCGGATACGCAGGCTGTTTAACAAGCCGTATAGACAAAACACGCAGGCTAAAAAGCCGATGCCCGCAAATATTATCGCCATAAAACGCGGCGCATCGGCATACCACATACCGATACCCGCACCGCCGAAGATCAAACCAAACACCATCCATCCCAATTTCATACCCGCATTGCGCCACATGGGATAGTACAACTCCACGCCCCCATTGACTTGCCGTAAATCAAGCACGGACTCGATAAGCGCATCGCGGTGTTCCAGTGCCTGGGGATGGGCGGTTGAATCCTGTCGTTGGTAGCGGGATTGCTCCGCCGTGGGGAAAACCGGCAGTTCGAACTGGCGATGTAAATCTACGCCGGGCAAGTCGGCTTTTACGACCAGGCGCCATAAATAGTAGCTGTCCGCTGGTACCTCACTGGATGGCAACCCTTCCGGTACATCAAAACAGAAATTCAATCGGGTACCCTTGGCTGAGGATTCGGCATAGGCATAGCCTTGAGCCTGCCATTTAATAGATTCCTTGCGCGAACGGTCCTTGCCGCTGCCGGACATGTAGCTGTGAATACAACTCAGGGAAAGTGGGAATGCGTGGGTTCTGTCGTAAGGCAATGACAACTCCAGCGTGCCGCCTAGCTGGCCGCCGATGGCACCGGGATAAGGATCGAGGTCAAGGTAAAGCTGGCCAAAGCGACGCCACTCCAGGGTGGCGGAAACCGCCCACCAAAGCAGCCCAAGCCCCACCAAGGGGAACAGGGCGGCAATCAGAATCATGTAGTTGCCTTTGGCTACTTCCGCAGGAATCACGAACCAGAGAAATGACGAGATGGCATTCCACAAGACAGCAAAAATCCAGGCGAACCACAAACCGCCACGCGCGCTACAAGCAATGCGCGCCTGCGCCCACTCACGCCGGGCCAGCCAGGGTTTGGTGGCGCTCTCCGGATGATCCATAACACTCGATTTGGACAGCAACGTCCAACACAGCAACCCTATACCGACGATCCCGAAAACCACGACGAAGATCATCTTGAAGCCAAACAACTCCCAGCGCATCTCGCGATTCAGTACGGCATCGGCAGGGTCGTCGGGGTTGACCCAGGCCGTTACCGGCCGTTGCGCACGCTGGGCACGGATTAATTCACGGCTGAGGTTTTGCTGGAAATCACCGATATTATCGGCTCCGCCCATGATCGCTACGCGTTCACCTTCATAAGCGTTACCGTTAAATTCATAGCGATAGCGCGCCTGGGCTTCGTAGGTGGTGGAGTCGTCACCACGGTGTTCATCCAGTGAAGCGTGGAGTAAATACGCGTCCGTTTGTGGCCAGGATTTCATCGATTGCCATTCGCTCAACGAAGGCAAGATACTCAGGAAAAGAAATCCCAGGCTGACGCCGGCAAACGGCAACGCGAATAACACCATAATCCAATTGGATTTGAGATTTTTGACCACAGGGCATCCTTAAGTTTTATCACTCATCAAGCGGATCAACCGCCACTTCATACCACAAGCTGGCTGCCGATTGCTGCAACACCATACGCGCATTACCGGCGTTGTCCTCAACCGGTAGTTCGCTGCGGCGTTGCCCGGTTTCATCCAATATCCAGGCACGCGTAGCGGTGGTCGCAAAAGGCAAGTCGATGACCGCCGGAATCACTTCAATAAGTGTGGGCGATGTGCCCCAATGTGTCGCCAGAGAGTTTCGGCTGTCGTCGGTCCATTGCATATTGGTGTTTTCCACGAGACCCGTCGTGACCACCAACAGAGCCGCACCGACTTCCGGCTGGTCAAAGCTCCCGTCTTGTAAGGCCAGTGACACCGTAGCCCAATCCTGCAGGGTGTGGCCGACACGGATGCCAACATTGCCCAGCGTAAAGTCGCGGCCATTGATAAATCCCACCACTGCTTTGGTACGCGCGGTGTCGATAGTCACCACACCCTTGTTTGCTGCACTCATGTCCCAACGCAGCTCCTCAGTGTCGGACACATACACCGGACCACTCGTGGCGAGGGGCGGAACGGCGGTGCCCGCAGGTGTTGGGGAAACATCCAATGCAAATCGGTGCATCAAAGGCACATCATTGGGAACACCCAGATGGGCACCGCTGGCAATATTCCAGGCACCGCCCTTGGTGGCAAGAATATCCAGCTCAGTCTGCGGATCAAAGTTCATCACCAGGGCGTTGTGAGCCGCAGCCACATCGCCGCGCCGGAAGATGCTGGCGGCTACCAGCAGATTGGCCATCTTGGTGGGGTGGGCGTTCATACTGAAGAAATCACTGAAATACCCCGCGTCCCAGTTACCACCAGGGCCGGCATCGTAAGCGAAAAACATAATGCCGTCCCAGTCCTGTAAGGCCCCATAGGCTGCCGCCAGTAACGGCCCCTCGCTGCTGTAGGTGTTGGGTGAAGCATGCTGGTACTCAGAAATAGTAAAAGGGATACCGTGGATACGCTGCTTGGCCAAACCGCTCAGGGTGTTATTAAGCGCGTTGACCATGGATTCATTAATAACCGTCCAATGGCTTGCATCCCATTCGGCACCGGGGAAGATCGGGTGCTGCCAATAGGCATGAGCATCGGCGAAATCAAACTGTTTCTGTGCGCTGGGCGGACTGTTCATGATCGCCGTTCCCGCCGTCAATCCCTGATAGTTGAGGGTATGTTTGACATAGTTATTCATGTCACTCCAATAGCTCGTCTCCAGGTCCCGCAAAAACGCAGCCCAATCCCGCTCGCGCCCGGCGGTGTAGCCCTGCGCGCGATAATTACTTTTTACGGTCCCCTCTTCGATGCTTTCATCATCGGCCAGCAGGCCGAGTGCTCCACCGGGTTTGAAGCTGACATTGGCCAGTTGCACCTGTGCCACCTGATTACCGAAGCCATTGAAATTAATCCGCGCGTTGGTGTCGTCGGCGCTGGCAACAAAGGTGGTTTCAAAGTATTGCCAACTTTCATTCAGTGCATAGCTGCGGCTTAACACACTCCCCCAGGGATCATAATTTTGCTGCACACCGATATTGAGCGTTATGACGTCGGGCGATCTGGCCCAAAAGCCCAAGGTGTAAATCTGACCTGCCTCCAGGGTCAATTGCCCCTGATTTAATTGCACATTCCACGCGGCCGCACCTGCGCTGGTTACCTGAATGGCGATGCCGGCCCGACCATCAAACGTACCGCTTTGGATCGCTGCTTCGGCACCGCTGTGCTCTTCCAGACTCCAGGCGGTGATACCACCGGCGAAGTCAGGATTTGCCAGCGCTTCTTCACCCAAGGGTTCATCGATTGCACCCCAGGCAGATTCGGCTGCTGCTGTGGTTGCGTACTTTGTCTGCAGCCAGGTATTCCAACGGGCATCCAATGCAGCACGAAATACGCTCGGCCAGGTGTCGACTGAGCCATCGAAATACTGCTGAAAGAAACCGTTCTCGTTGTTGATCTCCACAAAGGCGATGGCCGGATCTTCGGCGTAGGTCAATTCGGTATAGGGGTTGCGATGGCTCAGTAATAATTGTGCGTATTCCTTTTCCAACTGGCGGAAGGTGTCGTCCACAAAGCCAAGCACATGGGATTGCTTCCAGGTTAACTCGCCCAAGGCTGCCGGCAGGCCATCTGCCGGTTTGAATTCCCGGGAGTTCAGCAGATTGAGGTTGGTATAGATACCCTGGGCCTTGAGCTGGGCGATGAAATAATCCAGCTTGTCCAGGTTAGTTGTATTGAACGTACGGCTGGTGCCCGCCGCATAATTGATCAGGCTCTCTGCGCCGAAGTTGTTATCCATATGATGGAAGCGCACCAGATTGACACCGAACCTGGCCAGACGCCGGGCGATCTTTTCAGCATCCGCATGGGAAGGAAATGCCGAGCCGGCGGTAATATTCACACCGATAAACCGTACACGCTCCCCGTTCACCACAAAGTGCCCTGCTGCGCTGACGCCCAGGGAACCGAATTTGCCCGCCGGCTTGTGGTTCATGGCAGCGAGGTTAGTAATGCCAGCGCTGTCGTCATCAAAGGGAAGTACGAAAGGCACCAGCGAAGCTTCCATACTGCTGGACGCACTGCTGGTCTGGGAGGATGAGCTGGCGCTACTGCCCTCAAGAATGGGACCACCCAGGTCGGGGCCGGAACTTGATCCGCTGCAGGCGGACAACAGCCATAACAATACCCATCCCAGCGCTTTTGTACTCAGGGATGTTTGCGTTTTGATCATCGAGATTAATTGTGTACGCATTGCAGGCACCACCATCCGGGTTATTGTTATCGTCAACAGGCAGGAAATATGCGCTGTCAGGGGTGTTTTCAGAGCTGTGAAGCCTTGCTTTCTGGCCGTTCCGTCAAGACTCATTCAGCCAGTATAGAAACAGCACAAAGCCCTCACCACGCCAGAAAGTGTAAAGTTGTCCAATGAGGCGCCAGCCCCCATAACCTCCTCGCAAACGATTGAAAGAACAACCCCACATCTGCCTGATCAAGTGTTGACAAGCCGTTCTAAAACGGCATAATGTCGCGTCCTTGATTCCAGACCCGATTTAGATCAGATTTTATAGGAGCACCACGGTGGCCAATACAGCCCAAGCGAAAAAACGCGCGCGTCAAAACGAAAAAGCTCGCAAGCATAACGCCAGCCTGCGCTCTATGGGGCGTACCTACCTGAAGAAAGTGGTGAACGCCATTGCCTCAGGCAATCTGGAAGCAGCCAAGGCAGCTTATGAAGCAGCTATTCCGGTCATTGACCGCATCGCTGACAAAGGCCTTATTCACAAGAATAAAGCCGCTCGTCACAAGAGCCGTTTGAACAGCAAGATCAAAGCGATGTCTGCCGCTGCTTAATAGCAGAACCAGCGATGATCCAGTCAAAAGGCTAACGACGCTAGCGCGACATTAGCAAAACAAAAAAACCGGCAGTTGCCGGTTTTTTTGTGCCTGACGTTTACCCATGCAGGATTTCTTCAGGCAACCCACATCAGGTTTCATGAACATCTATACAGTGAAATAAAAACAGATTATCTTCGCCATAAATTTTCGGCCGGAGCCAGTTCTGCTGTCGGTATCCAGCGTATAAACGTGCACATACTTATTGATGGAGATGTCTTTATGCTGCCGCGCGAGCATTATCTGAAACAAGCTTTTCAGGACCCGCTCAACTTCCCCGATGGTTTTGAGGCGGGTGGATTGTCCGGTATTCAGGCACGCTTGATTCGCAAACATGGGATGTTGATCTCTGCTCTCGTCGATGACAATGTGTCAGACCCGACAGCGGAAGACCTTCATCTGTTAAAGGTCATCGCCAATCAGGGAGCACCCAAGACACCGGTTGAACAAGCCTGGGTTAAATACCTCAGCCTCGTTAAAGCACAACAAGCCAGCCGCTCCGGCAAAACCAAAGCCTCCGCCAAGACCGCCGAAAAAAAATCTTCCTGATTACCAAGATGTTAATCCACGCTGCTTGCCAGGCTGACGCTGGCAAGCAGTGGGGTATATTTACGCCGGAATTTCCACCAAAACCTGATATACCTTGCCCGACTCAATATTGGTGATACATGGCTGATTGAGCCGTTGACCATCCAGGGTTACCTGCACGTTGGTAATCCCCTTCTGTCTACGCATCTCTACATCAAAACGCGCGCCGCGAAACTCACGCACCACCTTGGCTTGCGACCAATGCGACGGCAGCTGCGGTACAACACGCAGCCCTTCACGATCACCTTTCAGTCCAAATAAACCTTCAACAAGGGAACGATAAACCCAGGAAACCGTACCGGTGTTAAACAGTTGGCTGGAACGGCCTGCCGTGCGCGGGAACTGGTGGTAAGCACCGCGATAATAATTGGGAATGAAAACCGGTAATTGACCGCGTTGCAGATAGTCCTGTTCGTCCGGCCCCGGAATCATCTGCCGCAACAGACGATAGGCGCGATCCTGCTCGGCGATGGTGTAGAGACTGTAGATATAGAACACCGCCGCATGATTGTAGACCGAGCCATTCTCGGCTGAGCCCGGATGCTTTTGCGTAACCCGGCCGACATCATCGCGCATTGCCGTATAAGCCGGGGCCAGCATCATCACGCCGTAAGGTGTCTCCAGTTGTTCCTCTACCGCGCGTAACATTTTGGGCCGCTGCTCTGCGCTGGCGGCACCCCCCAGGATGGCCCAGCTTTGCGGATTCAGGAAGATGCGGCCCTCCGGATCTTTACTGACCCCGAAGACAACGCCATCGTCAGTAATGCCGCGACCAAACCATTCGCCATCCCACAAATATTGATTCACTGAGGCATTCACAGATTGCGCCGCCGCACGAAATTCCTGCGCGAGCACAGCCTGTTGATGCGCCGCACAAATGTCGGCCCACAAATTCAACGCATAAGCCGTTGCGACAGAAAGCCAGCCGGAAACACCCTTGCCCTTGTAACCCACCATGTTCATGGGATCACACCAATCACCCTGGGCGATAAAACTTAAGCCACGCTCATCCCGCGCGCTTAACAACCAGCGCATGGCATTGCTGATACGCTCAAAAACGCTCAGCGTTTTTTCGCCTTCAGCATCTTTAACCAATTCATCAAGGATGGCGTAATCGTTCGTCTCGTCGAGATAGGCCTGCAAGCAAACCGGCAGCCACACGCAATGGTCGGTGTGCGGAATTTGATTGATGTATTTCAATTCCGCGCCCTCCACCAGCAGAATGCCATCGGGCATGGCACCATTGGCTTCCTGTTGGCTGAGCGCGTGCAAAAATGCTGCGCGTGTGACAGCGGGCTTGATAAAACTCATGCCCATATTGTCTTGCAGATAATTGCGTGTTTGTGGGTCCGTAGTAAGACGATTTACATCGCCGTGATAAAACACCTGGCGCGGCAACCAGTGGTTTACAAAATTATCCAGCTCCGCATCCGGTGTTTGAATCTGCAGGCAACCCTGCCCCGCTTGCAGGTAATCGGCATATTCACGCTGCGTTGCAGTAAAGGCTTTTGCGCTGAGATATTTTTTTCGCAAAGTGGCGATCTCTGCATCATCAAATGCAGGACCAAAGATAAAACGATACGCTTGTGAGTCATTCGGGTTTAACGCCAAACGATACTGCAACACCGCCGCTGGTGTTTCATAACGCGCGTCACCACCACTGAGAATTTCCTGCTGCAAGGCCGAGGGATTGTGTAAGCCACCTTCGCCCTCAAAAGCTTCCTGCCTGGCCTCCCAGGCGACAGGTGCAACCTCGTGCAGGAAAAATGTTTTGTCTTTGAAGTTTTTGTTTTTAAAGTAGTCCGCCACCTTTTGATAAGGTGTCACACAGGTTGCCACCATGCCGCCCAGGTCAGCACGGTATTCGGCAGACTGATTCATCCAGGACATATAGCCCACAGGAAAATAGGAATACACACTTAATCGACGTGGGCGGCCGGAAATATTGGTCACACGCAGATACCACAACTCCACCACATCCTGCGTCGGCAAATGCAATGTCATCTCGACGCGAATGCCGTTGCATTCAATACACCAGGCAATGTCACTCTTGCCGACGGAAAATGTAAATTGCTCCGGCGCCGCGCGCACCGGCTCGTAGGGTGCAGAAAAAATCTCGCCGCTCTCTTCGTCTTTAATATAAAAAAAGCGGCCCGGATGGTGCGCATAATAAGGCTGCTCCGGCTGCATAAATGTCTTGGCTTCAAGGTTGGGCGCATAGGCGTATTTAGCCGGCTCCGGTTGCATAAATTGTGCAACCGCATAACCGCGACAGGTTACCTGGATCATCATGCGCTGGTTCCATAAAAAACCGGCGGCGCGGGGCATGGCTGTAGGGCTGGTTAATTCATAGCGTTCGCCGTTGGCGCTGGGAGACAACATAAATAAACTCCGATAATAATGTCGCTGCACATCCTGCGAATCAGCGTTCATCCTGAACATAAAAAAACGCCGCATGAGCAGCGGCGTTAATGAATATCAAAGAAAGCAGAGCAGAAATTAATTGGCCGCTGTCGGCTGCTCCGCTTCACGCGCTTTAAGGTCTGTCTGGATCTGCTCCAGTTTTTCAGTGGTCAGCGGGTAGAAACTCACAACGAACGCTGCAATAAAAGCAATCACACCGGGAATAACGGTTTGCAATAATGCAATGCCTTGTTGAGATGCATCGGTTTGCGCTTCCCGTGCAACGTAGCCAATGGCAGCCAACATCCACAGCATAAAAGCAGAGCCCAAGGCACCACCGAGTTTTTGTGCGAAGGTGGCAGCGGAGAATGTCATTCCCGTGGCACGCCGACCGGTTTTCCATTCGGTGTAATCCGCACTGTCAGCATACATGGACCACGCCAGGGGTGACTTTGGCCCCAACGCGAGGCTGATCAGTATATTCAGTGTAAACATCAATCCGATAGCATCCCTGGGCACAAAATAAAATCCAATCGACAACACACCAACAATGCCCATCAGCAACATCAGCAGTTTGGTTTTGTCGACAAACTTCGTCATCAGCGGTGTCAACGCGGCGCCAACACCCAAGGCAATACCCTGCACAAAAAGATAATTAGAAATTAAATCCGGCCGTTCAACATAGTAAGCAAAATAGTAATAACCTGAACCACCGCGCAGGGTGATCGTCATCATGATGATCATCGCCAGCACAATCAGAATGACCCAGGGGCGATTGTTTAACAGGTCCTTGATGTCGTTGAGTGGATTGGTATTTTGCCCGGCGGGTGGCGCAATGCGCTCAGTGGTAGAAAAAAACGTAATTGCAAAGACAATGGCCGCGATAATGCCGTACAACAGCATGGTCAATTGCCAGCCCAGGGTTTCATTTCCTTGCCCCAGCCACTCAACCAACGGCAGGGTAAATTTATTGACCAAAGCTGTACCGACAAAGGCAGCAATAAAACGAAAGCTGATCAATGTAGTGCGGTCCTGGCTGCGCGCGGTCAAGACACCGGACAGCGATGAATAAGGCGTGCTGAGGATGGTGTACATCACCATCATGAAGGAATAGGTGATGTAGGCATAAATTATCTTGCCGCTCTCATTGAGATCCGGCGTGCTGAAGGTGATCACCGCCGCGCCAGCCATAGGGACGCCGGCAAATAATAAATAAGGCCGAAATTTTCCCCAGCGGGTTTTGGTTCGATCTGCCACGGCGCCCATAATCGGATCAGTGATGGCATCGACAACTTTGGTGACCAGGAACATCGTGCCGGCAGCGGCGGCAGGAATACCAAACACATCGGTATAAAATACGGCAAGAAATGAAGCGATACTGGCCCAATACAAATTAAAACCAAAATCACCGACAGCGTATCCAACTTTTTCCTTGAGACTTAACTTGGCCATACGATCGTGATGAGTCACGGGTCTTTCTCCTCGCGCAATATTATTGTTGTAAATTCTTATCTTTTTTAAGAAGACGGTTTAAACCCGTCATTATTTGGCATTGCGCGTGGACTTACGCAAACGCACCTCGTAACCAATGTTGACCTGTTTTTCTTCAATGGGCTTGCCGGTGAGCGCACGAATCACCATCTCCGTGGACTTCACCCCCATCTCATAACGCGGTACGTGCACACTGGTCAGCGAAGGATTTACAAACTGTGAAGCTTCAATGTCGTTAAAGCCGCACAGGGATAATTGTTCGGGAATGCGGATGTTCATGCGCTGGCTTTCAAAGAGCGCGCCCAACGCCAGGTCATCGTTACAACAGAAGATAGAATCAATCACGCCCTGGCTTGATGCCATCAGGCTGCGGAACAACTCACCACCCAGTGCAATCGATGAAGGCTCCGGTGTGGTGACAATAAAATTCTTCCAATCAATACCGGCTGCATCCATCGCCGCTTTATAGCCCAGCATCCGCTGTTGCACCCGTGGGTCCATGCGCGCGCCCATAAAGCCGATGCGGGTGTGGCCCGCTTCCAGTAACTTGGACACCACATCGTAGCCGGCTTGCCAATGGGAAAAGCCCACATTCATGTCCAACGGCTGATCGAGCAGCTCCATCATCTGTACGATGGGGATGCCTGCTTTTTGCAAAAGCTGCTGGCAGGCACGCGTCTGGTCGCCGCCGGTAATGATCATCGCCTCCGGTGCCTGACTCAGCAGGGTGCGGACCATCTTCTCTTCTTCGAGGGGGGAGTAATGCGTATCGACCAACAGCACCTTATAACCGGCTTTGCCAGCAACCTCATAAATACCGCGCAAAACGTCATTAAATACGATGTTGGATAAGGAAGGGATAGCCACCCCGATCACGCGGGACTTGGCTGATGCCAGGGAACTGGCGAATTGATTGGGAATATAACCCAGGCTGTCGATAGCGGCCTGAACCTGGCGCCGCAGCAGGTCGGATACCTTGTCCGGCTGATTGATAACACGGGATACGGTGATCGCGCTCACACCGGCTACCGCCGCCACATCCACCAAAGTTACTTTCTTATGCGTTGTATTTTTAGTCGATCTCATTGCCGCATCTCATCCCGATTCACGAGTGCCGGAACGATAACACAGACTAAATGATTGCGCTATCATTTGGGGGCGTGCTACTCTGGCGAATTCTAGAGGTCTGCACCCCAAAATAGCGCAATGATTCAACGCTTAGCTCCTTCCAATACTCATGCCACTACTTACCTGATCGTGGTAATGGGCGTTTCCGGCAGTGGTAAATCATCACTGGCCCGCACGCTCGCCGATTACTATGGCTATTGCTACCTGGATGGCGATGACTTCCATAGCGAGTCGTCGCGGGCGCGCATGGCCAGCGGGCAACCCCTGACCGACGAGATGCGCGCGCCCTGGGTGGCTGCCATTTGCCAGCATCTGCAAGAAAGGGCTCGCAAACAGCAACACTGCCTGCTGGCTTTTTCAGGGCTGAAAAAAGCTCATCGCAATCAATTGCGCGATGCCGGATTGAAGACCATCTTTATCTTCCTGCGGGGAGACAAGCCGACGATTCAGGATCGACTGAACCGCCGCACCGGCCACTTTATGGCACCGGCTTTGCTGGACAGCCAATTGGCCACGCTGGAAGATCCCTCAGCCGAAGCCGATGTTATCCCCCTGGATATCGCCGCACCACTAACAACCGTTGCCGGCCAGGCTATTCAGGCGATCAATGAGCAGTATGAGCTTGAAGAACTCGCCACCAAATAAACGGTATTAACTTCCAATAATTCCACCATCGTCCCTGGTAACCAAAACCGTCGTCGAACGCGGGCGGGTTTTGCCATCACTGGCAGGATAACTGATGCCCGGATGCTGAACGTTGAGCCACAGACTTTTACCGTCCGGCGTTGCGGTGAGACCGGTAATTTCGCAGCCGCGCGGCCCCACCAGAAAACGCCTGACTTCGCGTGTCACCGGGTCGGCACACAGCAGTTGGTTGGTGCCCATATCCTGATAGGGTTGTTCCTCGTCATCGTAATCTGTTTCTATCCATAAGCGACCGTGATGGTCAAACCAAAGCCCGTCGGGCGATGAAAAAATATCGCCGTTGATGTTGCCTTGCTCATGTTTTGGTACACCAGATTCCGCACGCCGCCCCGCCAGCAAAAAGATATCCCAGGAAAAAGTGGTCGCGCCCGGGTCATTATCCGTTTCGCGCCAGCGCACAATCTGACCGTGGTGATTTTCCCGGCGCGGGTTGGCTGCATCAATAGGCTGATCCGACTTTACACCGCGCTCAACATTGTTGGTAAGCGTGACATAGGCTTCGCGCGTCTGCGGATGAACCGCCACCCATTCCGGTCGATCCATCGGCGTTGCGCCGAGAATGTCCGCCGCGCCGCGTGTATTGACCAGTACATCGGCCTGGGTAAAAAAGCCATTGCGCGGCGTCAAGCCGCCCTGCCCTTGCACCAGCGCGCGCCATTCACCGCGACCGTCACTGTGAAAAACCGCCACATACAAGGTGCCTTTATCCAGACAGTCGCGGTCAGGATTTTTCGGATCAAAACGCGCGTCGGGAACAAATTTATACAGATATTCACCGCGTGTATCGTCGCCGGAATAAATGGCCATGCGGCCATCTTCCGCCACTGACAGCGTGGCACATTCGCGCGCAAAGCGACCCATGGCGGTACGTTTTTTTGGTGTGGATTGCGGATCAAAAGGATCAATCTCCACCACCCAACCAAAACGGTGCGGCTCATTCACATAACCTCCGTGATCCAGATTTTCTTGCGGTGTCGCATCAAAGCGGGGATCTACCGAAGACCATTGATATTTATAACTGTTGTTGCCCTGCGCGATGCCATAACGATGATGCGTCGCGCGCTGTGCGTGATCCTGCGCATCGCGATTGACGAAATAATTGCTCCAGTTTTCTTCGCAAGTCAGATAGGTTCCCCAAGGTGTAACGCCCATGGAACAATTATTAATGGTGCCTAGCACGCGGGTGCCGGTCGAGTCGGCGGCGGTTTTCAGGTAATCAGTACCCGCCATCGGGCCGGTTAAGTGCATCGGCGAATTAGCGGTAAGACGGCGATTAAAACGCGAGCTTTTTACACGCTGCCACTGTCCTTCGGTATCGCGCCGGATTTCTATCACACTGATACCGTGCGCTGCCTGTTCCTTTTTCACTTCGTCAACCGGTCGACGAATAACACCCGCATCATCCACCGTCATTGTCGGTCCCTGCGGATGTAAGGTCGGGTTGGTGTATTCATGATTGATCACAAGCAACCCGTGATCGTTGATGGCGTCATCAAAGGGGAAATAGGCCATACCATCGTGATTCTGACCCGCTTGCAGCATTTGCTCCTGCCAATTATTGCTGGCATCTTTTCGCCAGGGTGACGCACCGTTTTCCACTGCATCACCCCAGGAAAAAAAGGGTCGCGCGGTATAACCCGGCGGCACTATCACCTGATCAAAATCGACGGCCTGCTGCACTGGTACGGAGGTAAAACCTATCGCGCCCGCCAGAGATAATTCCGCTGTGTGACGCGGCGGCGCCGCGCATCCTGATAATGCCGGCGATAAAAAACTACCGAGTGCCAACCCCAAGCTGCCTTTCAACAAACGTCGCCGGGATGCGACGACGTTTTCAAGTGAAAGATTGCCGGACGTATTTACCGGGATATCATCAATATCTATCGCAGGTGGCACTTCAGGTTTTTCACTCATCGTCAGATCTCATCAGCTTACATATTGGTCAAGTCGTGTCGCGTGTTTAGGGTTCAAGATTTAACGCTTCGCGAATATGTTTCCAGGAAACATATTTAAAATTCTGCGGTGTTTCGGGCATCACCTTGTGGCCATCCTGCACGACCAACAGGCCTTCGCTAAACCGTTTACCCAGATTGTGGTGTGTGACTTCCAGACCATCCGTTTCCGACACGCCATCAATATTTTTTTCGGCGTTAAGGTCAATGCGGAAATTGCCACGCACCTTATAAGGTGCCACCGCATCCAGCACAACGTAGGAGTCATTACCCTGGCTTGAAATCACCAGATAATCCTGCTGCTGACCGTGGTAAATAGCTACCCCTTCGATATCATCCACTACCACATCACCCGCACGAATCACTTCACGCCATTGTGTGCCGTCATCCGGGTCCGCGCCGATTGTCCACACGGCCACATCTTCTTCGCCCACAAATAACTCCCGTGTGCGATCATTGGCAACGCAACCTTCCGGCTGGGATTCAACGTGAAAAGTTCTGACCAGTTTACCTTCGATAGCTTCGCCGCTAGCGGTTATCAGGAATTGTTGAAACTCACCGCTTTTATCATTGGCGATGGCATAGATATCGCCGAAGGATTTTTTATCATCCGTGGCTTGCTGATACATACAAAAACCGTAAATGTCTTCCATCGTCGTTGGAATCTTGCCCGCTTCAGTAACCTTGCCATTGCGGCGATCAATGGCGTATATCGCCAAGCTGTTATCGTCACGCAAACTGGCAATCGCCACATCAACTAATTTTTTGCCCAGGCGCAAACCATAGCGAACATCAACGTTATTGACATTGCCTGAGGGGATGGATTGCACCTCGCGACCTTCCAGATCGTAAACCATCAAGCCCTGCTTTTTATTGGTTCCCAGCACCAGACTGCGTTGCGGTTTCTTACTGTGAATCCAGATTGCCGGATCATCCGCTGCATCGCCAAAGCGTGACATCGGCGCAGTTTGGACTTCAGCCTTCACGGTGACGATAGATGAAGCAGGTGATTTTTTCTGCTGTGCAGTCCAAGGCAAACTCAGTGAATAGTGTTTGCCATCCGCATCATCGTAGACCCAGATTTCTGCATTAGCGGTTGCGGAATTGTACCAGCCGGAAATACGTTCAGGTTCTTCAAGCGCTGACAACTCCATCGTTTTTCCATGCGTGATTTTTTTGCCGTCAAACAGATAAGAACGCAGCGTTTTATCCTCAAGCGATACGGTTGCCAATCCCCCCGGCAGGGTGACTACCGATTCTGTACCACCAGGCAAACCGCCAAATGGCGCGCGCAAATCAATAATATGCCGGCCAGGAGCTGACTCAGCGGAAGCACCATAATGCCAAATACCAATGCCTTCTTCTGCAATATAAAGTGAAGCTGATGCATCGTCCACGCTACAGGCTTTACTGTTAGGTGGAATCGGAAGGTTGCGCATATGACGCGCCAGCGCTTTGCCGTGGCGATCCAGTATCAGCCAATGTTCGGCTATACCGCGTTCATCCAACAAATACACATACAGATTGTCGGAAACGTCGCGTTGCAAACACAGGTTTTCAACCTGAAATCCCGGCACGAGCAGGCGCATCAATTCACTGATTTTCGCGCTGGCAACATCGACTGAAAATAATGTGGGCACATGACCCGGCTCGACGATTGTGGCAAATACCATATCAGACGAAGCGGCGTTCGCGCGCGAATCCAGCAATTCAGCTTTTACATTCAGGGTGGTACGTGGCTGCAGGTTTTCGTCCAGCAATAAAATTCCCTGCTCTGGACTGACCACCAGCCAATGAGGCTTTTGCTTTTCTGCGGCTGGAATAAAACGCACGTAAGCTTCCGGATAGCGAACAGACAGCGCGTGAGGTTCCGGCGTTGCGGCAATTGCACCCACGGCAGTTATCCCGGATAGGCTCAAATACAAGGTGCAGATAAATTTTACGATAAGAAATTTCATTTTACTGGGTAGATAAGATGAATTTTGCATAGCACTTTCTCTTGTTGTATTCACGCAATCAATAGTGTGTTCTTGAGCCAAAGCATATCAGCCCATTAGCGGCGAATATGCTCTGGAACGGAGCGCCACAGCTTATGGCGCCGAGACTTATCAGAAATGCGTGAAGGTAATACCCACTTTATATGTCGGACCATAGGTTTCGTATTGGCTGTTGAATCCTCTGTTGTTGACATAGGTATAGTAGGACTCATCGGTCAAGTTCAAGGCTTCAAAATGCAATTTGAGCGAGTCAGTTACATAATAGCGCAACGAAAAATCCAGCTGGGTCTGCGCATCGACATACACATCATAGTCTTCTTCCAACGGCTCAAGCACTTCGAGTAAATAACTTGATTTGTAGTTGGCTGACAAGCGCATGCTGAGCGATTCGGATTCATAACCTACCATGAAGTTTGCTGAAGTATCCGACTGGCTGGGTAGCGGTAAGGTGCGGCTTACCATCACCTCAGCATCGCCATCATAATTGGTGATATCTGCTTCGGATTCTGCAAAAGTGGCGTTTGCGCCGATCAATAAACCATTCCAGGGGGACGGTAATTGATCAAATTTTTTGGATGCAGAAAGTTCGATACCGTAAATTTCCGCGGTGTCGCCATTAACGAAAGTCACCGCCTCTTCGTAATCAGCATAAGCAGCTGTGCCAGCCAGGTCAGTCTGATAAACAAAGTTCTCAATATCCTTATAGAACACAAAGGCGGACAGCAAGCTCGCCACACCGGTGTAATGCTCAATACCGATATCGATATTACTCGATTCCAATGGCTCCAATTCAGGATTACCAAATTCTGCCTCATCACCATCAAGATAAAAACCAGGTGATAACTGGCCAAAATTGGGTCGTACCACAGAGTTGGTCCAAGCCGCGCGAATGCGCGTTTGCTCGCCGAGGCTATAGCGAATATGCAGGGCGGGCAACCAATGGTCTTGTGAATTATTGAATTGGGTTGCTCCCAACTCATCATCGGCCAGACGAAAGCCCATCGCGTCAAAATCAATTGACTCATAACGCACGCCCGTCAACACGCGCCAGTTATTGATATCAACGCGGCCCATCACATAAGCAGCACTGGTCTCCTCAGTGATATCAAAATCACCGATACTCGACTCTTCAATATCACGAACTTCTTCATCCACGCTGATATCTGCAATGAAGTTCTTTACCGCACCAGGATTGATCGACGGACCGAAATTGCCTAATTGATAATCCACCGGTTCACCGGCAAATGCATCCAGGGAAACATCAAAGTCTTCCAATATCCAGACTTCGCTGTCACTGTCTTTTTCACGCTTGTTGTATTTGGTACCAAACTTTATTTGCGCCGGGTTACTTCCCAGAGAAAATTCCCGCGTAAAATCGAGATTAGCGGATTGATTGGTATCGTTGGTCTCGCTGCTGGCGAGTTCGATTTCACTCAGATCGTAATTAGATGGCTGGAAGAAATCCTCCGGCGCTGACAGATCCATCTTGCGTTTACCGATGTAACTGATATCCGCAAAATCGCCGGTAAACAAGGCTGCGCCGACATGACGCGGCTCATCCTCACCGGACTTGCTGTATGCCACGCGATAATCGATGACCCAGCTATCAAGACGGGTTGAACCGCCGACATTGGTGGAGAAAATCTTTTGGGTTTCTTCGCGATCCTTTAATTCCCGTTCTACTGCCGCAAAACCTGTTTCACCTTCCGCCAGCTCTGCATCTTCACCGTCCTCATCGGTAAACGCCACCACATTGGCCAAGCGAACTTCTGAGTCTGTGTATTCGCTGTAAAGGTTGCGCCAATATAACGATGTATTTTCAGTCGGATGAAAATCGATATTTAATGTTGCACCGGAGCGCTCACGGGTGATGCGGTAATCGCGCTGCGCCATCTCTTTTAACAGCCCCTCGCCGTCTTCAAATTCCCATTCGCCACCAGTCTCCACATTGTCAGAACCGAAGTCGCGCTTAAACGAACTGATGCCCGCCGCTATGCCGAGGTTGTCGATACCGTCACCGACGCTGAATAAATTACTCGCCGTCAACGCCAACTTCGGGCTGGTTTCTTCGGTGTTATCGTCGTAGCTGCCTTCAGCGATAATTTGGTAAAACAAACCCTCACGATCAAAGGCCGACAAACTTTGTACTTCAATACTACCGCCCAGAGAATTGGCATCCATGTCCGGCGTCAGGGTTTTGGTAACGATCAGGTTTTCCAATAAATCGGAGGGAATGACATCCAGCGCAACAGCGCGGCGATCACTGTCCGGCGAAGGAACATTGACCCCGTTGATGGTCACTGCGTTAAAGTCTGGCCCAAGCCCTCTTACACGCACGTAACGGCCTTCACCCTGATCGCGCTCAATCGATAAACCCGGCAACCGCTGCAAAGCCTCAGAGACGTTGGTATCCGGAAATTGTCCAATCGCATCCGCCGATACAGCGGTAATAATATTGTCCGCCGTGCGTTGACGGTTGAGCGCCTTGTTAATACCGGCCGCCTGACCGATGACAATAATATTTTCAATATCCAGGTTAGCCGGCGCGATAGCAAAATCTGCAATCGTCGTTTTGTTGTCTTCTACCACCAGCGTGCGGCGAATACTCTTGGCACCGATATAATTTACCACCAGGGTGTAGGTACCCGGTTGTATGCCAGCAAAGATAAAGCGTCCATCTCGCTGACTTAATGTTTCGAGATTTAACTCTTCAACACGAACCTGCCCGCCCTGCAAGGCAACATCTTTCGCCGATGCCGTTAAGCGCCCTTCAATGCGGCCATCAGCATGTGCTACGCCAACCATTCCCATACTTGCAACAGCCAACGCTAACACGGCTGGCCTGAATGAATATTTTTTCTGTGTTTGCATAAACCTGCTCCCCATCTCTAAAAAATTGTGTGCGTCTGAAAAAGGCCCTTGGAACGGATGGCGCCACGCTAGGGAGGAGATATGACATTTGGATGACGCTTGATTACGCCGATCCGCAAACAACGCACCAGGAACAGCGAGATTGATACATATTGAGCTGATATGCCTCTTGCAAAATTTGATTACGGCTTTTTGAATGCGTTTTGTCGCAGGATGTTAACAGCCAATTGGGTACTGCTCGCCCGGAAAGCCTGTCGGCTCTATGCTAAAACCAAACGATGGTTGATGAATTTAAGAAAGTGTATTGAGCTTATATGCCTGCCAGGACAATTTAATGCTTTTTTCGGCCTGTATATTCTTTTCAACCCATTGTCATTAATTTGTCACACCGCCCTGTTAAAGCTGCGCAACAATGCCACACATACAAAGCCATCCTGTTATTTGGAACAGCATCATGCTTGCATTACATAAATGGAAAATCCTGCTCATTCTTGTTGCAGCCAACCTCTTATTACTTGCCTGTTTAAGTACCGGTGACATTAAAGCGTGGCGCGAGATCAATTGGCTCGACATCCTCGGTGAAGGCGGCGTGTCCCTATTATCATTGGTGTGGTTACTGCTGATTCTGCACAGCCGCCCCGCAGGCCGGGTAACCAATTTTTTTGTCCTGGGTTTAGCGGGTATCTTTCTCGCCAGCTTTCAGGATGCACTGGATGAAGTTATCCAGATTCCCGACAGTGTCAACTTTGATCAATGGGTAGAATCCGGCTTGATGCCTGTGGGCTTATTACTGTTGACCTACGGCATTTATCATTGGCATAAAGAGCAATTGCAGATTAATGAACACTTGCGCAAGCGTGAGCGTTTGTTTCGCGAACACCGCATTCAGGACCCGGTAACCCATTTGGGCAGCGCAGAATATTTGCGCCGGCAATTGCGCATGGAATTAGCCCATCATCACCAACGACAGCAACCTTTATCGTTACTGCTTTTGGATATCGATAACTTTGCACATATCAACCGCCGTTACGGCAATGATGAAGGTGATCGGTTATTGCAGGAGCTGGCTGAGTTGATCCTGTTAAATCTGCGCCGCTGCGATTTGTTATGTCGTTATGCCGGTGATCGATTTGCGATTGTGCTACCCAATACCGGGGAAACCATGGCACAGATGATCGCGCAGGAACTGGCTAATGCGGTACGTCATTTTGCCTTCAAGACCAGTCGTCAAGGCGAGAGTGTTTTCCACTCCGTCAGTATCGGCGTCGCGCTGGCATTGGATGACTCAGCAGAACATTTACTCGCGCGCGCGAATCAGGCACTGCTACATGCCAAGGAAAAACAGGAACGCGATATCTTTCTCGCCGCATGAGGACTGCAATATGAAGCCCTGGTACGAACGAGATACGCCTTGCATCCTCGCGCATCAACAACCCGCGACGCTGATCGATATGGCCCTTAGTCGGGGCATCGACAGCCATAAATTATTGCGTGGCACCGGCTTCTTTTATGAAGATATTCTGGCGGGTAATCTTCATATTGCCCCCGCACAATACTATCAACTAATCACCAACGCGCGCCGTTTGCTTGCGGGCGATGACATCAGTTTTTTGCTGGGGCATCGCCTCTTTCCGGGAAATTGCGGTGCTGCCAGTGCAGCACTTTTGAACGCGAGAAATCTGCAACAGGCGCTGGAATTGTTGGTTCGCTACCGCTTACTGCTTACACCACTCATTGCACCGCGCTTGCATTATGATGCAGATTTTCTCTACCTCTATTGGCAAGACACCTGCGGCGCGGACAGTGAGTGGTCGTTTTTAAGCGAGATGGTGACAACGGCGCTCGCCTCCCTGAGCCGTTGGTTAAGTGATCGCAGCCTCCCCTGGCGATTTTATTTTTCTCATCATCAGCCGCGTCACATTGAGCAGTACCAGGTACATCTGGGTGAAGATATAACGTTCGACAGCCATATGGATGCCATGGTGATCGCCCGGGAATACCTTCATATACCTTGGGCCAATGCGTCACCCAGTGCCGCCATCGTCGCTCAGCGGGAAGCCGATATGCAGCTGGCCAATATCGGTCTGGACGGCGGATTCCTGGAGCGTGTTTATCAGCATCTGCTACACAACATTCAACGCCCCACCCACCTCGACCAGGTGGCGGCAGATTTTGCCATGAGTAGCGCAACGCTCAAGCGCAAACTGAGTAAACATCACAGTCATTTCCAGGCACAATATGACCTTATGCGTAAATGCCTTGCGCTGTACCTGATCAACCGCCAAGGCTGGAGCAACGAGCAAGTAGCCAGTTACCTCCACTTCCACGATGCCAATAACCTGAGGCGCGCCTTCAAGCGCTGGACCGGCGTCACGCCGGCTATGCTTAAAGCCTTCACCCCTTAATAGCCGCACTTTACATCCAGCAGCAGCTGAATTACCTTGCAGGTCTCACCGAACGGTATATTCATATTCAATATATTTGATTCGGAAACCGCTTTTACTGGCTGTTATTTGGCCCACCCGCTTTTATCAGTGAGATCACATGCAAAAATTACGTTGGGGCGTGCTGAGCACGGCCAAAATCGGACGCACTAAAGTCATTCCTGCCATCCAATCCTCCCTTCACGGTGACGTCGTTGCCATCTGCTCTCGCGATGCGACCGTTGCACAGCAGGTTGCGGATGAACTGGGCATCGCCCGCGCCCACAGTAGCTACGAAGCGCTGCTGGCCGATCCCGAGGTGGATGCCATCTACAACCCGTTACCCAACCATTTGCATGTGCCCTGGTCAATCAAGGCGCTGGAGGCCGGCAAACATGTGTTGTGTGAAAAGCCGCTGGGCCTGAATGCAGCCGATGTACAACCCCTGCTGGATGCCGCAAAACGCTATCCGCATTTAAAAGTCATGGAAGCGTTTATGTACCGCTTTCATCCCCAATGGGACAAGGCCCATGAGCTGGTGACCAATGGCAGCATCGGTCAGGTCCGCAGCATCCATTCCCACTTTTCCTACAATAACCGTGAACCGGAAAATATTCGCAACAGTGCGGCCATGGGCGGCGGTGCGTTAATGGACATCGGGTGCTATTGCATTTCCCTGTCGCGCTACCTGTTTGAGAGCGAGCCTTTGCGGGTATTCGGACACATCATGCCCTACCCGGGTTATGAGGTGGATTGTTTTGTCTCCGGCATGATGGAGTTTGCGGATGGCACAGCAACCTTTACCGCATCGACTAAAATTGAAGGGCTGCAATTTATGGAAGCCAGCGGCGAAGAGGGCAGCGTGTTTATTCCCGTTCCGTTTAGCCCGATTGCTGATACCGCCACAAAAGTCATCCTCAAGCGCGACCAACAACACGAAGAACTTGAAATAGCACCCTGCGATCACTATCGCAACATGGCGGATGCTTTTGCTGAAAGTGTTTTCAATCAACGACCTGTTCCAACACCCCTGAGTGATGCACTGGCAAACATGAAAATCATTGACGCCATCTTCGCCAGCGCAGCCAGAGAGAGCTGGGTCACTCTGGACTGGTAACAAACATTTTTTCAAGCGCCCGGCAGCGCGCTATGCTTAAAAATAATTAATAACGTGAAGATAGTTTGCTTGGGGTTTTACCGTTTTCATTATCGGCATCAAGAGGTTAGGCGACGTGGATAACATTGGCTCTGCAAGCAACGATTCTTCAAAAGGTGAGATAGCACAACACTCGGCGCAGGAAAACCGAATACCCAAAATTGTCGTCGTCGGTGGTGGCGCCGGCGGCCTGGAACTCGCGACAAAGCTTGGAAAAAAATTTGGCAAAAAGAAACAGGCGGAAATCGTATTAATCGATCGCAGTACCACCCATTTATGGAAACCTTTGCTGCATGAACTGGCAGTAGGTACCATGGATGAAGGTGTCGATGCGGTCAGCTATCGCGGTCATGCCATCGCCAATTATTTTCACTTTCGCGTTGGCAACATGACCGGCATTGATCGAGAAGCGCGCCAGGTGATCCTTGCACCCATGCGCGATGAAGATGGTGTCGAGTTTTTGCCTTCCACACGTATCAATTACGATTATCTGGTGGTTGCGCTGGGTTCGATATCCAACGACTTCAATACGCCGGGCGTCAAGGAGCACTGCATTTTTCTCGATAGCCCGACGCAGGCACACCGTTTTCGCAATAAATTACTCAATGCATTTTTACGCATCCAGCGCTTACCGGAAAACCACGATAACGTGCGCATCGCTATCGTCGGTGGCGGAGCTACCGGTGTCGAATTATCGGCAGAGCTCCATCACGCGGTAGCGGAATTTCACAACTACGGTTTTAGCGCTGTGTCCAATGAACAATTAAAAGTCACGTTGGTTGAAGCCGGGGCAAGAATTTTGCCCGCACTGCCCGAACGGATTTCTACCGCCGCCCATAAGGAACTTATCACCATTGGTGTCGATGTGAAGCTCAATACCACCATCACCGCCGCCACCGGCCACAGTCTGGAAACCAAAGAAGGAGAATCCATCGAGGCAGATTTGTTTGTATGGGCAGCCGGCATCAAAGTGCCTGACTTTATGAAAGATATTGGCGGGTTGGAAACCAACCGAATTAATCAACTCCATGTAAACGAATTTCTGCAAACCACGCGGGACCCAAACATTTTTGCTATCGGTGATTGTGCAGAGTTTATCCAACCCGACGGCAAACGCGTCCCACCGCGCGCGCAAGCTGCACATCAAATGGCCAGTACCTGCTATAAAAATCTGGTGGCTTTACTCAATAATAAACCTTTGCAAGGTTACGTTTACAAAGATCACGGCTCCCTGATTTCGTTATCCAATTATTCTACCGTCGGCAATCTGATGGGCAATTTGAGCAGTGGCAGTTTGTTTATTGAAGGGCATCTGGCGCGGTTTGTTTATGTATCACTGTATCGGATGCACCAGGTCGCGATTCATGGGTTGATAAAAACCGGACTGGTGATGCTGGCCAGCCGGATCAACCGCTGGTTGAGACCACGCTTGAAATTGCATTGATAAAAAATATGCATTGCGGAGAACAGGGATGTTATCCGGCAATATTATCCGCCTGTTTTAGATTCGCCAGCCGCTGATGCAACTCTCCAATCACCGGCGCACAACAGCCCCGCGTCGCCAGATAGTGCAGATTAAATAACGCGAAATAATCCAGCATAATTTCACTTTGTTGCGGCTCATCAGCTACTTGCAAGCACAAAGCTGCAGCCTCAAAGGTCGACAGATAATGATCCTGATGGGATTTCCTCACCGCGTAACTGCGCAACAAGGTCTCCGGCAAACGCAGCACCGGCACCTTATCCAACCAACGGCTTAAATGAAACATCCTGCTGCTCTGCTTCCAGGTACCATCCAATAAAATGAATGTCGGCAATCTGTCGCTCACCGGAATCGTCGAATAAATCTCCCGCGACTCATTTTCAGCTGAGGGATAAATAACAAAGCACTGACGCGCCGGATCATTAAGCAATTGCAGTAACTCGGCATCCGGCTCCGTGCGACTCCAGGCAAATGCGTAGGTATTATTTGGAAAAATATCTGCAATCAAACGGCCGGTATTGGTGGGCTTAAACACTTCATCGCGATGCATCAATAGCACAAAATCACAGCGAGACGCTACGGACGGACGCCAAGTGCACAGGCATGCAAAACTTGCCAACTGACAATGCTCGCAACGCACAACCGACTTTCCCCGCGCATTAAAATTTCGCGAAGCTTTTGATAGACATACTTTTCTAAGCAGCTGATATTTGTTGTTGGTCAACATTCTTTTTATTGTCTATTGACGCAACTGTATATAGTCCACATCTTCCCCATCCCTCCAACGGGAGCAGGTGTTAGCGCCGGACACGGTTACTGTTTTACCTGATGCATGAGCCGTTAAAATCATCGAATATTGTTGCTTACCTACATTTGAATTCTCATCTCTTATCATCCAATATCCCGCCGTAGCACACGTAGGCGAATCGGTTTTGCTTCCTCCGGACAGGGTAAAATATATCAAGCCATCACTAGCGCGAACGATAACCATGTCAACCTTGCCAGTTTGCTTTCCTGCGAAAGCAGGAGATACAGCCAAAACCAATAACAAAAATAAAACCTTCATTTTTCATCCTTTAAATAACAGCTATAGATATCTAACGCTTGGCCAGCTTATACGCTGAACTTAATTCCTGTAAATTTATTTCACAATTTCAGGATACATACTACAAACAGGATAGGTCATAGCATTACCAGTAATTTTGCTGCACTCATCTTCAATATAGCATTGAAATTTCATACCTGTCGTTAGCGCCGTTAATGCGAAAGACAGCGCAGCCTGAGCCGAAGGGTTACTATCATATACCACTAAACCCGCATCTGACCCGCAATTAGCAGGATTGCTCACCGGCTCAGCCATTCTTATGAAAATCAGATTCTTACTCCAATCAGATTTTCGCACCGCAACAGGAACACCATTTGTGAATGTGCCTGCGATGCTTGATATGGGGAAAATAAGTAAGCTAAAAATAACCAGTAGGTTTTTCATAAAAATAATTTTTCCTTTGGCGTCATATTGGTGGAATCGAGGTTATTTATATATGATGATTAATACTACATTCTCCCTTTCCATTATCCAGCTGATAAAAATAAGCTGGCAATGCTCCACTTACAACCATTGATTTAATTTCCGACAAAGAGGTACTGGATCGTTTAAGGCTATCCAGAAGGTAGGCACTAACACCCGGAAAAATAGTAATTGATGTTAAGCATCCACCTTGTTCATCAAGCAGTATTTGATTGGGGAACCAACCCTGCCCCCGAGCCCATACCGAAATACGTGTTGCATTATCGTCCATCTGAATAGATGGCTTTCCCCATAAGCCAATTAATGTTTGCTGGGCGTTGTTGCTCGGCAGTGATGCAAGATGGGAAACATGCATTTTCAATTTGTGCCTTAAAAAGGTATCACTAACTGGCCTCACAGCCTTAGCTTCCCGATTATATTCAGCCCACTTGCTCTGTGTAATCGTTACGACAGCAGACGCTTGAAACTCACAAATCACTTCACCTTGTTGAATAAACTCTTGCCGCGCAAGGTTTACGTTATTCCCCATGACCGGAACTTCCACATCATGATTAACAACATCAAGTGATGAATAAAGAACCTCAAATTGACCGTCACATAACTGTTTAGCAACTAATCGCCAATTATCATCAATAGCTTTTCTGCTCTTGGAAAAATATTCGATTCGGTAATGCTGCGGAGCAATCGGCAACACGACATAGCCACTATTTTTCCTATATGGACCATATATTGAACTGCACCCCAACATGAGAGCCAAAACCAGCCATCCACTAACGATAAAACGCGCATGGTAAGCCAGTCTCAGAAACTTATTTAATCCAGCCATTTCGCAAGCCAGGCATTTGCATTTTGATCTCGAGTTTTCTCATGCCAGAGATCAAAATTGGGCTCGTTTATTCTTGCTGGGCCAAATTCCCAAGGAATCTCACAGTTTAGTTTTTTCCTTATAAGATCAGCAGCTAGGTCTATATCAAAATAAGCACTCAAGAACATTTCTGGTATCAGCGGATAATCAGGATAACGCCGATGCCATCGACAAAGCGACCAATACATCCATGCCTTAATTTCCTCTGTTGAGTAGGCAACCGCAGGGAATAAATAAGGGCTTGTATCCTTTCCGTGGCCACCTTCATCTGCATCTATATATGCAACACAGCGCGACCTTATAAGAAATTTTTTTATCGCGTTTAAAGGTATACCATCATCATCCTCTTCATCATCCCAGTATGCTGCAATGTTATATTTATACCCAATATCAATATCAATTTTAGGTTGATGAGAATTAATATTAAAAAATATGTTTAATTGATCCATCAACTCCTGAACACTTTTTTTTTCATTTATGTAAGAAGCCCACATAGCGTGCAAACAGTAAACAACAACCGTATGAGGAGCCTCCTCACTAAGATATACCTGATCCTCGAGGATTTCTTTTGTCAATGTAATTAGCATTTTCAACAACTCCATATCAAGGAGAAATAAGATAGACTGTTCCAATATATGGCTGCTTCGTATTGAGGTCTGTATTAAAAAACATTTCAAACTTTAGGCCTGATTGCACGTCCAAGTAAGCCACTTTCCTTTTACCAACCAGGTCATTTCTATACGCCGACAAATCATTATCCCATGCATGTTGTGCAGCTCTTTTGGTTGCGGCCAGGTAGTCTGCATCACTGATTTTGCTGGAATCATACACGCTCTTTGTATGCGGAGAGCTTTCCTTCTTATACATTACATTGCCAAGTTCATCATATTTAATTGTACCATCACTATTAATTGCAGGAATCTTGTACGCATATTTGGTTCCCACAACATTCCCATTAACATCCTTAATAGGTATAGGATCGCCAACTATCTCACCCATTTCATCGCCAGGGGTACGAACAAATTTAGGGTTATCCAACTGTTCATCTGTGTAGCTCCTAGGATTCTCCAATGCAGTCATAAACTCTTGATCTTTATGACCACCAGAGAGACTGCCATCTTCGATAACATATTTCCCATTAACTTTATCTACCTTCACCATATGTTCATCAAAATTTGAACGACGCTGAAAGTCATCTAAATAAACAACTTTACCGCCTGTAACACCGGCGCTGCTATTGCTGTCATGTTGATCAGCGGAGATGTAAGTGGGCGTGTTAGTACCTCTCTTACCCGGAGAAATACCCGTAACATTTTCAACTATCCATGCCAACCCATCTGTTTCGTCAACTGCCCATTCTCCACTACTGTAGGCGTCTTTAGTTTCACCGAATGAGCTGTGGCCCAAAAATGCAACACCGGAAAGACTGACGTTGTGTGTTAGTTGATCCTTCAGCTCCAGTAATTCTGCCGGCATAAGCTTATCGTAGCCGTAGTTTATACCCACTGTAATGGCAGCTTTTATTGGTCCACCCGTGATCACCGTATACGCGATCTCCGCAGCCTGTAGTTCTAGGGGACTGAATGAACTAACAGCTTTATTTGTTGCCGCCAAAAACTCCAATGCGTAACTCTCACCGGGACGTGTACCTGTCACATGCACTGTGGGCAGCGTGCCCTCCTCGTAAAAAGTCGCATTTGATCTGTATTTTGCCGCCACGTCATATTGGCTACCGTCCGATAACAGATTTTCATCGTAAGCACTGAGTGAATCTAGAACGTCGTTTTGCTCAAGCTTTGCAATTAGAGTGTCGATGACATCCGAAGCTATACCTTTCTGCGTCAACACCTCCCTGATATCAGACTTATATTTACTTTTAAATCTTTCAGCCCGAGTGGCATTAAACGGCAAGACGTCCTCTCCATTGAGCTCTCGGTACAAATCCAAAAGGTAAGTCGCTTTATAAATATTGGCCGCAGCAACCGCTTCCGCTGAACCGGCTGCAGTATTTACATCGCCACCCAAAGCAAATGCAGCGAAAGCTGCACTAAGTTTCGACAGATCTACTCCATGCGCCAAAAGAAAATTCGCTTCTGTTTCCACGCTTTGGTAACTAACGAAGCCACCGTTCCTGGTATTTTCGGCCCAATTACGAATCCTGGCTTCAATCAAATCCGCTGTTGCCTGACCAATAACTGCACCACCTGCTCCGGACGCACAACCATTCTCAACATCAGCATCCTGGATTTCATTAGTCAATGAACCAGTCAAACATCCCATAGCGGCATGGGCTATATATTTAGTTGCTGTACTAAAATCAGCTGCATTTGCAATTTTGTTGCTGATGTTATTACCAATTGTGTTCACTGCATTTACCAATAATGCACTGTTAAATGCATCAAGGTAATCATCAGAGTTGCCACCATTGATAGTTACTGCGATACCAGCAGAAACGGTTGAATTAACAATAGCTTGTCCCGCCTGGCTGGCAAATTGTGTAACTGGACTTGCTGTTGATGGCACGTCAAATAAATTCAAGCCATCTACCGCTGAAAGGGCTCCTGCTGTTGCCATAGAAATCGCTAATGATTTAAGGCTTTCATCGCTATCCATTGCATTAAGCGTTTCACGCAAATTGTTGCCCGCTGCTAAACTCTGCGTTGCTTGGGTAGCGAGTGTAAGAGCACCAGCCTGCAAAATTGCACCTGTCGCAGTGACCGATGTTACACCAGCAGCTGTAGAAACCCCGATAGCTCCACCTCCCGACCCAAGCAAACCTGCTCCCATAGGCCCCATAGCCACAGCAACGCAAATAGCAATAATCGCCATCGCAGCAGGACTGAGGGTGGAGTTGGATTCGCGTATTTCTTCATGTATCTCTTCAACCGCATCCCAGTTGATTGTTGCGCCATCACATTGTTCCACGGAGCCAGTAACATCCACAGCATTGCCAGGAACAACACCGGATATAGGCCCTTTCGGTTTTTCAATCCAACATTTATTATAAAGATCCGCCATCCAGGACATCTCTGGCATCTTGGCGTATTCTTCCAATTGCTGTTTTAAACTTGCCCCTTGTTTACCCGTGTACTCAATATTGATACCTGTTAGAGCCTCTACCTCCAACCCACCGATAATCGCATTTTGTACATTATTTTCATGCACTATATCTTCTGTACGCGTTTTTATCGTCCAAGTGCCTTTGCGTACTGTCTGTAAATGGGATTCCTCCAGTTCTTTTGTCATTAGCATGTGGACGCCGCCATTGTGCGCACGAACTTTAGTCCCACTGCTGCTTGTAATCTGAGCAGCTCGGAGAGTGACATCACCAGAATCTGTATCCAGCAGTACGCCTTTACCAGCATAAAGAATGGAGCGAACTGCATGACTGATAAACTCAGATGCAGTACCTTTCGTTTTCCCTTTTCTATCTTCTTTGCTTATGCTGGTTTGATCCAAGCTATCGAGGATATGAATACCGTTTGCAGCAAGAAGCTCGACCCCACCTTGAGTACTAGTGAGTTCCGATGCAGTAATATTTATGGCCCCACCAGCGATTAATTTAATGGTGTCATTGGCAGATATACTTGAACCAATAGCATTAAGAGAATTTTGACTTACCCCCCAATCCCCGACTTTATATTCGCTTGAGTATTGGGTAACCACCGGAAGAATATTGATGTTTGTACCAGCGGATAATGTGATTGCGCCATTAGAGGACGTGATTTTGGACGCCTCCAAGGTGATATCTTGAGATGAATTAACCGTTATATTGCCATTTGCCGTTATCGCAGATATTTCACTTAAACGCGTGCCCTGGCCGTATCGATCAGTAAATAAATGCACTAATGTCTTTAGGTGTACTTGACCCGCATAAATATCAACGTTGTTATTGGCAACAACTTGCGAGCCATCAATCAATGAGAAAACACCTCCTACATGGAGGTTCAGGCTTGATTTTGCATCGATAACGCTACCCAACGCCGATATATTACCAGTCGCTTGAATCGCTATATTGCCTTCGGATTTGATAGTGCCATTTACAAGTTTTACGTCCCTGACTGCGAGGAACGATTCACGACCGAGCCGCAACGACTGATTGCTAATGGTTACGCTGCCAAGCTGATTGTGTTCACCGAAAAACTCGATGACATGATCGTTAACCGACTGGGTCGCTACGGTATTTTCTGTGAGATATAAAATAGGGACAACAACTGTCGCACCGTCAATTAGCCGGTGCTCCGGCCACAGGACATCCAAACCTTGAGAGTTGAGGTAAGCCACATCACTAGCGGACAATTTTGTGCCGTAGATTTTCCCTGTACGTTGTGCGTACACATAGGCATTGTTGTAAAGCTTATTTATTTGAACAAATTCAGAGTCATTATTTTCCGGATCAATCAAATGGCGGCCCAATTGATTAAAGACCTGCTGCCGAACCAATCTATTCTGAACGTATACATCCCCCACCAATTTTCCCACCGGCTGATGGGGCACAATGATTGTTATATCCCCTGCTATCGGAATATATGTTGGGGCAGGCAACGAAATTTTGTTGTCAACTAACCGCTTGTGAAAACTGGCTATATTTTGGTTACTCAGATTACCAGAGTAAGCCAAATCAGATTTTTGATACAGGTAGCTTGAGGTAGAAGCCCGTTCGAAAAAATTGCTCGATAACGCTTGCGTAATTGTTTCGTCGCTAGTTAGGTATGCGGCAGCGGCCACTGCTGGAAAGCATATTTGCCCCAACATAAAAAAAGCCATTACACCCGCAGTGATACGTTGTTTAAGTGTTAGATAGCTAACTTGCTGCTTTTGTGTTTTGAACATATTCCTATCTCCTTAGCTATTCCACCAATTATCAAACGCAATAAGCCAGTCCATAATTACTTGCTTTACGGAGTCATACGCTGCCACAACGATATCTTCAACTTTTTGAGAAATAGTTTTTGCTTGGTTAGTTATATTATATATCTCTGGTGGAACCCAGCCTGTTGGCACTGGGCCAGTAGGAGAACTAACCGCTCCCTCAGTAAGCTCTATATTTTTAAGTGTATGCGTGGTAACAAGGTAATCACCCGCTTCATTTAACTTACTTGTGGATTCAATTACATAATCGATTGAATAGTATTCACCTTGGCTGTTATAGCCAGACTTGGTTTTTGATTCGCTCCATGTATTCTCGGCAATCTTGGCCGCAACAATCTCATCATCAACTATTTTTATCATTTCATGGTTGGCTCCATGAAAATCCGTTTTCTTGCCAGATAAATTCTTTTGTACCGAGAACAATGTTCCTTTCATTTGATTATCAGTATCGCCATTCAAATCTACGGCAGAGTTGGAGGCCCATGAACCACATGTTGAATAGTACAGCCTGCTCTGACCTTCGGAGGATATTGGGCTACTAGGGTCATAGGAATAATTATTGCTACAGCCCTTATCCGATCGAATCACAATTGTGGAACTTCCCTCATATTTATCCTGCAGCGCTAAACCAATGCTCGTTATTTTTCCGGGTAGGATCTCGCTTGGTTTCGATGGATTTATTGCGATAAACGTAGCCGAATTCAGAATTTCAAAGTAGGACGTGTTATTGATAAATGCTCCATTTGAGCTATTAAATTGCACACCCATGGGAGCAAAAGAATAGATTATGCCGGGGGGTGAGAATGCGACCAGTAGAGATTCATGACCAGTTTTCGTTGTTACGGAGGTTGAGTTGGTTTCTTCGCGCTCAAATGGCTGAATAACAGCTTCTGTCGTGTACCGCTCATTTGCCAAATTACCGGATACAATTCTGAAATTCCCTGCAGGCTCATTCACCCCCATAATGGCAGACGAATTTAATACATAGGCATCCGCATGAATATCCAGTTGGGTATCCGCAATCAACTGCACACGGTCTGCATTCTGGGTATTAAATGCAATCCCCGACCGCCACGCCTCAGGATCTAATGTGTATTCAAAGTAAGGATTGATGTTTTCGACATTTACCTTGGCCTTTAATGAAACTATGTTACCAATAATTTGTGCAGATAAATCGCTAACCTTTGTAGCTCCACTTAAAGAAATATCATTGACCCTTATGCTACTTACATCTATGTCATCCTGAGCATCAGGTGCAAGCAACAAGGAAAAATCATTAGCTGGCTTGAAAGGATACTGTGAACCATTTCGAATAGATCCTGAGGCAGACGTTAAACTTATTGTTTCTCCAAGAACCTTGCCACCAAAGCGGTTCAACAATGCATCTTCAGCCGACACAGAAACAACCTTACCGTTAAGCAATCCGTTATTTTCTACACTCTCTGCTGCTGTGTTTGTAACGCTAGCGCTTATGCGTCCTCTATTGGCAAATTTTGTCGCTGCTATCCCATCAAATGAATCGGCAGTTACCTGCCCATTTACAATCAGTTGACCAGAACTAGCTAGCTGGATGTTATTGTCCGAATAGAGCTTTCCATTAACTATCAACGAGCTTCCTGTTCGCAAGGTTGTTACTTTTATTGATTCTTTAATCAGAGCAATCGAACCTTGATAGGAGGTAGCAGACGCAATATCAGATGTAGTGTCTATACTGCCTGAAATATAGACAGGATTTGTGGAAACTAACTTAGCGGCAAGTGTTTTAATATTTCCCCGCACTTCGATGCCATATGTAGCGGATGAGGTAGTTGTGGATAGATCAAGATCTTTGTAATGGAAATTGAATCCCGCATATAAATTTACATTGCCAGAACCAACAATATACCGCCCGGCTGCGTCCAGCAGAAAACTGCCATCGCTACTGTAGTTAGCTTTAAGTTGTGTATTGGTTTCGCCATTTAAAACAATTTTTGAAGCAACTAGCTCCAAAGCACCTATGCCTTTGGCCGATAGATTATTTATTGATATAGATGAAGAGCTTATTGGACTTATAGTAGCGGGCCATTTGTTCGTATCATAACTCACATTGGCTGAGGCTAAGGTAGCCCGACCAACATTTACCAATGCACATCCACTACACGTTGTTACACTATTGCTGGATTTATTAAAGATAAGGAGGTCTGCACGCTCCCCCAAAATCTCTATAGACGAATTTAAAGATAACTTACTTGCTTCAATAATAATTAGTTTTGCTGCAACCCTAACATCGTCGGTAAGATTTACGATTCTCAAGGGTCTTTGTAAGCTTAGCTCACTTAACCGGACAACTGATACCCCGTGGCTATTAGGGGCCGATGGTGTTAATAAATCGGCATCATCACCTTCGATAATTACTGCATTACTGTTATTAGTTTCTGCGAAGCTGATGGTTGATACACTAGCCTGAGTTAATGAAGCAACTATACAAAGCCATGACAGCAAAATTGCTCGGAATATAATCAACATAAAGACAACCTTGTGAAAAGTTGATGTGTAAGAGAGAAATGGAGGGGAAAAATAGTACGGTGGACCATCCCTAAGCTGGAAACGGCCTCACTGAATATAAAATCGATTGGTGGAAATAGGAGGATAAAGAGAGCACTCATACCTAAGCTTTTTTCGTCCATAAGATACTTTAGAATGGCGCGATTTTATCTTTTGAAAAAGCAAAGGGCAAGCTAGATTTTATTACTATCGATTAGACAATAAGCCAGAATTAAAAAACCCGCATTTCTGCGGGTTCTCAGACGATGTTAAATTACATCGGTTTTGCTTGTGGTACCCAAGGCCGGACTCGAACCGGCACAGCTTGCGCCACTACCACCTCAAGGTAGCGTGTCTACCAATTCCACCACTTGGGCTTTAAAACTCTTTTTACTCTTCAGAGTCCGGTACAGCAGGTACGTCGCTAGCCGCAGCGGGAGTTGCTTCTTCAACCGTCGGGACATCTGATTGCGGTACGACTTGTTGGCTTTCAATAGGTACCGGAATGCCATCCAAGGCAACGGATGTACTATTTTTTGCGATAATCGCCAAACCAAAACTGGTACAAAAAAAGACAGTTGCCAGGATTGCCGTAGCACGAGTAAAGAAACTGCTACCGCCCTGACTACCAAATACGGTTTGCGATGCACCAGCACCAAAAGATGCTCCAGCTGCAGCGCCCTTACCTTGTTGCAGCAGAATAAAGGCAATAATTGCCAGTGCTGTCAACACATGAATAACAAGAATAATTTTTTCCATTGTTATGCTCTCTGATTGAACAACTGATACCAAAACCTGATGTTCAGTTGCTGTATCTAGCAGGTTTTATACATCCGCTGCTCGACAAATACTTAAAAATTCTTCGGCATCCAACGAAGCCCCACCGAGTAAGGCTCCATCAATATCCGCCATGGCAAAAAGCTGGGCTGCATTATTGGCCTTAACGCTGCCACCATACAAAATACGAACCCGCTGTCCCACATCACCTAGAAGTTCACGAATAAAATGATGAACTTCCTGCGCTTGTTGCGGTGTTGCTGTCTTACCTGTACCTACCGCCCAGACCGGCTCATAGGCGACTACGGCGCGCTCAAAAGCATCACATCCGACCAACTCGACAACCGCATTCAGTTGCCGATGAATGACGGCTAATGCCTGACCGGTTTCACGCTGCTCCAGAGACTCCCCGACACAAAGGATGGGGATCAATTGTTCACGCTGTACTGCAATGAACTTCTGTGCAACCTGAATATCAGATTCCTGCTGCATCCGGCGGCGTTCGTTATGGCCAACGATGACGTAACGGCACTGCCACTCGGCCAGCATCCGGGCAGAAACTTCACCCGTGTACGCACCACTTTCGTGCTCACTCACACTCTGCGCACCCAGCACAATAGCGGATGGGGCGAGCAACTCCAGTGTGTGTTGAAGGTAGGGGAAGGGTGGACAGACTGCAACTTCAGCCTCGCGCTTACCCTGCCAACCGCTTACTACCTTGGCTAACAGTTCAGCGTTGATGCGCTGGCTGCCATTCATTTTCCAGTTGCCTACAACCAACTGGCGACGCTTGGTGTTATTTGCCTTGTTCAAGCAATACCTCCCCCAAAGCGGGCGCTAATGTTAGCTAAGATGGGTTGAACATACAATCCCATTTTTAACGGCCACGCCCAACTTTCTATCAGTTTATGGTCGAGTCATTCGATTTGTTGCCGATTCAAACCCTTCCTGTTTTGAAGCTTAGTTCAAAACAGTCTCAACCACCGAAGCCAACTCCTGGGCCAACTCTTTGACCTGATTTTTATTTTGCCCTTCTACCATGACGCGCACTACCGGCTCTGTACCGGAGGGACGCAACAATACCCTGCCCGTGCCCGCCAGCCTGCCCTCAATTTGGGCAACGGCACTTTGGATCGTTGCGTCAGCATTAACGTCAATTCGCTTCGCCATATGAACGTTAATCATGGTTTGCGGCAACTTCTGCATACCCTTCTTGGCTTTGTGAAGAGGGACACCCAAGGTGGTAATGGCCAACAATACCTGCAATGCCGCAATAATGCCGTCACCTGTGGTTGTCACATTGCTGCAAACAATATGACCGGAATTTTCACCACCGAGCGACCAACCTTTATCGCGCATCATCTCAATGACATACCGATCTCCTACCTTGGCGCGACCGAAAGGAACACCCAATTCTTTGAGTCCCAATTCAAAGCCAAAGTTACTCATCAGCGTTCCGGCAACCCCGTCACATCCGCCACCGTATTGCTGCTGATGCGCAGCGACGATGTACAGCAGCTCATCGCCATCCACTAATTCGCCTTTATGATCGACGAAAATAACCCGATCACCATCGCCATCAAAGGCAATACCCAGATCCGCACCGACTTCGACAACGTGTTCCTGTAGCGCTTCTGGTTTGGTAGAGCCGCAACTGCGGTTGATGTTGGTCCCGTTAGGCTCAACAAATAATGGGACCACTTTGGCACCCAGCTCGGTAAACACGCTAGGAGCGATGTTGTAGGTCGCGCCGTGGGCACAATCCAGCACAATCTGCAGCCCTTGCAAATTGAACCCCCAGGGCATGGTGCCTTTGCAAAATTCAATATAACGGCCGGATGCATCGGTAATACGCCGCGCCTTGCCCAGACGTTCCGCCGTCACCATGGGCTTTTCCAGCTGTTCTTCAATCAACAATTCGATATCGTCAGGCAGCTTGGTGCCATTGCCACTGAAAAATTTGATGCCGTTGTCGACATAACTGTTGTGGGAGGCGCTGATCACTATCCCGGCCTGGGCCTGAAATGTGCGCGTCAGATAGGCCACACCGGGAGTGGGCATAGGGCCAAGCAATCCGACATCAACTCCCGCATTGATAAGCCCCGCCTGAAGGGCCGATTCAAACATGTAACCGGAGATCCGCGTATCTTTACCGATCAGAATCATATTCGGCCCGGAAAAACGATCCATCAGCACACAGCCCGCCGCCCACCCCAGTTTGAGCATGAAGTCTGGGGTAATGGGAAACTCACCAACCAGACCACGAATGCCGTCGGTGCCAAAATATTTGCGCGTCATAGATGCCAGACTCCGTTCACCTTTATGTTCGGTAAGTATGATGTAGTAGAAAGTGGGGCAGCATTTTACGCAATACTGCAGGTTTTTTTCAGTTATTTTTAATTTGATTGATAGCGGCCATGACGCTCAGCGCATCTACCGTTGCAGCCACATCATGGACACGGATGATGGCTGCTCCGCGCTCAGCCGCCGCCAGCGCCAGCGCCAGACTTCCCGGTAGACGTTCATGAACGTCACGTTTGAGCAGCGCGGCCAACATGGATTTTCGTGAAAGCCCTGCCAGCACGGGATAGCCTAATGCCTGCACTTCCGCCAGCCGGGCCAAGAGTGTGAGATTGTGCTCCAGGGTTTTTCCAAACCCGAATCCCGGATCGAGAATAATTCGTTCAGCGGAAATGCCCGCAACACAGCACGCATCCACCCTAGCCAGAAGAAAATCTTTCACTTCAACGACGACATCATGGTAAGCAGGACGCTCTTGCATATTGCCCGGCTCACCCTGCATATGCATAAGACAGACCGGCAAGCCACTCGCCGCCGCCGCCGCGAGTGCGCCCTCGCGCTGCAATGCGCGTACATCATTGATAATCCCAGCACCAACCGCAGCAGATTCACGGATAACACTGGCGGTACTGGTATCAATCGAAACGATAGCGCCCAATTCACGCACCAGGATTTCTACCACCGGCACCACACGATCCAGTTCCTCCTGCTCAGATACCGGCTTGGCACCTGGGCGGGTCGACTCTCCGCCCACGTCAATCACTTGTGCACCTTCCGCCAGCATCTGCGCACCCTTTTGCACGGCCAGATCCAACGCCAAACGGTTATCGCGATAATAATTGCCACCATCCGAAAAGGAGTCGGGAGTCGTATTGAGAATACCCATGACGACCGGCCTGCTTACATCGAGCCGCCGGGTACCGCAAAGGAGTTGCATCTAGAACCTCGGAAAGCAAAACAAATGAGCTGAGTTTTAATGGCTGCACTATAAAAAAACAACCCCGGAGCAAGCCCGGGGTTATCGTCAGTGAATTTGTGGCAGTTAGTGATCTTTAGCGGGACCGCCAATGGGGCCGGCAGGATTCTCGTCTGAATTCTTTTTACCCTCTCCCGCCGTATCTTTGGGACGCAAATGACCGTTGAAGTCATCATCATGCCAATCCCGTGGTGGGCGGACTTTGCGACGGGCCATCAGATCATCAACCTGTTCAGAGTCGATGGTCTCGTACTCCATCAAGGCATCCTTCATCGCTTCCAGAATATCGCGGTTATCTTCCAGGATTTTTTCCGCACGGGTATAACATTCATCAATAATCCGACGGACTTCCTCATCAATCAATTTGGAGGTTTCATCAGAATACTGCTGGGAAGACATTCCCGGGTAAGCACCTTCATCCTCACCATAATGAAGCGGACCCAACTTGGTCGATAAGCCCCACTTTGTAACCATCCGACGCGCCAGATCAGTAGCACGCTCGATATCATTTGAGGCACCGGTGGTAATCCCGTCGAAGCCTAAAGTCATTTCTTCTGCGATACGGCCACCAAACAAGGTACAGATGCTCGATTCAAGTGAGCGCTTGCTCATGCTGTATTTATCGGCTTCCGGCAAGAATTGGGTCACCCCCAATGCACGCCCCCGCGGAATAATCGTTACCTTATGGACCGGATCGTGCTCCGGTACAAGCCGCGCCACAATCGCGTGACCGGCTTCGTGATAGGCAGTGTTTTCCTTTTCTTTCTCGCTCATCACCATGGTACGACGCTCAGCGCCCATCATGATCTTATCGCGCGCCTTCTCAAAATCCTCCATTGTCACGAGCCGCTTGTTGCCGCGTGCCGCAAACAATGCTGCCTCATTAACCAGGTTAGCTAAATCCGCACCGGAAAAACCCGGTGTACCGCGAGCAATAACCGAGGCGCTTACTCGTTCGTCAATCGGCACTTTACGCATATGAACCTTGAGGATTTGCTCGCGACCACGAATATCCGGCAAACCTACAAATACCTGACGATCAAAACGACCCGGACGTAAAAGAGCACGATCCAGGACATCCGCACGGTTGGTTGCCGCAATGATGATGACACCATCATTGCCTTCAAAACCGTCCATCTCGACCAATAGCTGGTTCAAGGTTTGCTCACGTTCATCATGACCGCCGCCATGGCCACCACCACGATGGCGACCGACAGCATCGATCTCATCAATGAAGATAATGCAGGGAGCCTGTTTCTTGGCCTGGTCGAACATATCGCGCACGCGGGATGCACCCACGCCCACAAACATTTCCACAAAGTCAGAACCGGAAATCGAGAAGAAAGGTACTTTCGCCTCTCCCGCAATAGCCTTTGCCAACAGGGTTTTACCGGTACCCGGTGGGCCGACCATCAGTACGCCGCGCGGAATTTTACCACCCAGACGCTGGAATTTTGACGGGTCACGGAGGTATTCAACCAGTTCCTGCACTTCCTCTTTGGCTTCATCCACACCAGCCACATCGGCAAAGCTGGTCTTGATTTGGTCTTCACCCAGTAAGCGCGCCTTACTCTTACCGAAGCTCATCGGGCCGCCACGGCCACCACCCCCACCTTGCATCTGGCGCATAAAAAACAGAAATACCGCGATGATGATCAGAATAGGGAAGCTGGCGACCAATAATTGGTGCCACAGGCTGGGTTGTTCGATTTCACGGCCTTTAACGGCGACATTATGATTTAACAAGTCGTCTATAAGCTTGGGGTCCTGAATATTAGGACGAATGGTTTTAAAGGGACTGTTGTTGGTGTACAGGCCGTCGATGGTCAGGCCATCAATGGTCACTTCCCGCACGCGATTGTCTTTTACCGCGAGGATGAACTCGGAGTAACTCAAGCTCTCGTTGCTGGAGGTCTTGTTGAAGTTTTCAAACACGCTGAACAGGACCACAGCGATGACCAGCCATAAAATCAGATTTTTTGTCATATCGTTCAAGGACGCTTCCTCAGTCGCACATCAAAAATATTCGCGTTGTTGTACCAGTATAGTGTGGAAGATCAACAGACACACCTAATAGCAAGACGATGATTTGCAAAATTCCGGGCTAATTAACAATAAATTACACAATGTTCCAGCAGGGGGTTTCTCTATTGACGACCGAGAGAGACTTGCCAAAAGCTTTGGCCATCCGCCCGCCAATTGGTTTCACCTATCACCATCAATTGCATTGGTTGGCAGCTGTAATTGTGTCATCCGCTCATAGTGGGGGCCATCCGACGCATTGCAAGCCCAAGGGAAGGAGCCCGGCCCTCATCTAATTAACCCTATCGATAGCTCATGAGCTACAATAACCGGCTTTTTAACCCCCCGGATTTTCTAAGGTAATTGTATGCCCATCAACGCAGATCGCAAAAAGCAATTTCGTACCATTGGCCATCGGCTCAACCCAATTGTGACCGTGGCCGGCAATGGTTTAAGCGAAGGCGTTGTACAGGAGCTGAACCGTGCACTGGATGATCACGAGCTGATTAAAGTTAAACTCGCCATCGCTGATCGAGAAGAGCGCAAGGAAATGGTTGCCCAACTACAGACCTTGCCCCATGTTGAACTGATACAGGAGATAGGCAAAATAGTTTTGCTCTATCGTGCTAATAAGAAGGCCAACCCGAAGCTGTCAAATCTCCATCGCTAATTTACCGATCACCCATATCCCGCTGTCAGTGCGCCCGTGCGCGAATGTTCTCAATATCACGGATCGGGGGCGCGCCAAACATTCTTGAGTATTCGCGGCTGAATTGTGACGGACTTTCATAGCCGACTCGATAGGCCGCATTTGATGCATCTATGGCCTCCGCTAACATCATTCGCCGCGCTTCTAGCAGCCGCAGGCGTTTTTGATACTGCAAAGGACTCATGGCAGTCACCTCCTTAAAATGCGCATGAAATGACGAGGGGCTCATATTGGCGACATCAATCATTTGTGCGATGCCAACAGGCTTGTCGAAATTAAGTTTCAAGAACTCAATGACCTGCGAGATGCGCTGCATATTGCTACCCTGGGCTGCCATCTGGACTATTCGATGCCCATATGGCCCTTTCAATAATCGATAGTAGATTTCACGCTTGATCATGGGTACAAGGAATGGGATATCTTCCGGGGCTTCCAATAATTCAACGAGACGCAAAAGGGAATACTCCAGCGTTACGTCTGCATTACCGACAAACAATCCACGGGCGCTGAGTGCCGGGGGTTCAATATAAGAATTCACTTCCGGAATGAGTTCGCTGATCTCACATAAGTCGAGATCTAACTGAAGACTCAGGTACGGCATCTCTTCACTCGCCAGGACAACCTGCCCGGTTACCGGCAGATCTACAGAAACCACCAGAAACTCCGATGGGCTGTAGCGGTAAACCTCATCGCCCAGCATGACTTCTTTGGCGCCCTGCACAATCAAACAAATAGAAGGTTCATACACCACCGGGATCTTCATGCTCAAGGCGGTAGCCTTGATACATTTCAAACCTGCTATGGCGGTCAGATGAATACCATCACCATCGGAGAATTTATCAATCAGCCGAATCAACTCTGGTTGCCGCCAATTAGTCACCACATTGATTACCTCTATTGCCAGACGATATCGAGATTACAAAAGCCTACAGAGGAAATAAATGACCGGCAAACAGATATGGAGGATTAGGCAATGGTTATGGAGATCCATGCATTAACGAAAGGCCATGCAACCCCTACTCTGACTCCACCAGTTACTACACACCAAGGAGTCAGCTATGAAATACGTTCAAGACAAAGTTATAGTAATCACCGGCGCCAGCAGTGGGATCGGTGAAGCAAGTGCCCGCTTGCTCGCAGAACATGGGGCTAAAGTCGTTCTGGGCGCTCGCCGGACCGAGAGGCTGGAACACATCGCTGCAGAAATCCGTGATCAAGGCGGAGAAGCCGCGTGCATGGCGGTTGACGTGGCAGATCTGGACGCCGTGAAGAGCCTGATCAGTTTTGCGCAGCATACCTTCGGGCGGGTCGACGTTATCTTCAATAATGCCGGTGTTATGCCGCTCTCCCCGCTGAGCGAACTGAAAATAGATGAATGGAATCGCATGATCGACATCAATATTCGCGGCGTTTTGAATGGTATCGCTGCCAGTCTACCCGTCATGCAAGCGCAAGGCGGCGGCCATGTTATCAATACCGCTTCCATCGGTGCCCATGTGGTGGTTCCAACGGGTGCCGTTTACTGCGCCACTAAATATGCTGTCTGGGCAATTTCTGAAGGGCTGCGCCAGGAGTCCAGGGACATCCGCGTCACCACGATTTGTCCCGGCGTTGTGGAGACGGAGTTAGGCCATGACATCAGCGATGAGGCCACTAAAGGTCAACTTAAGGAATGGCGTAAAGCGGCACTGACACCGGACGCTATCGCGCAAGCGGTGCTCTATGCGGTATCACAACCGGACAGTGTAGATGTGAATGAGCTTATCGTGCGGCCAACCATCAGTGCCTTCTAGGCAAGCAGATGTTATAAATTTATTTGAGCCACCAATAAAAAAGCCCTGCTAAGCAGGGCTTTTTTATTTCGAATCCATTAAAACGGAATATCGTCATCAAAGCTGTCAAAACCTGCCGGTGGTTGTTGGGGCGCATTACCCTGCCCAGCCCCGGAGGAGGCATAACCACCACCTTGATTACCGTGTTGAGGTGCTGCTTGCGGGCCACTTGCCGCTGGCTTGGACTGATTATAGTTTTGACCCTGATTGTAACCCTGGCCGTAGTCGCCCCCCATACTGCTACCGGAATTGTCACCGCGGCTATCGAGCATCTGCATCTCATTGGCGACAATTTCGGTGGTGTATCTGTCTGTGCCATCCTGCGCTTGCCATTTACGGGTGCGCAAGGACCCTTCGATATAAACCTTGCTGCCTTTACGCAGATATTCGCCCGCTATTTCACCGAGGCGATTAAAAAATACGACTCTGTGCCACTCAGTACGCTCCTGGGGTTGCCCGGTGTTTTTGTCTTTCCAGGTTTCCGAGGTTGCCACACTGATATTCGTTACCGCGCCACCGGACGGCATATATTTGACTTCCGGGTCCTGACCCACATTACCAATCAGAATTACTTTATTGATGCCACGAGCCATGAAACTTCTCCTCTTGATTTATCGTGTATTCGCCAACGGCGACATTTGCCCTATGAAATTCGGCTGCCACTTTATCACTCGCGACGGCCACAGCGCCAGATTCAAGCCTGGTTTTCCACAATGCCAGTGAGCGCCTGTCGGTCAACCAGACGCGGATCAACCTTGAGGTACACCGTATTTTCAGAGGCGACTACCAACACCTCAGCCACACCCTCTACAGACCGCAATTTCTCCGAGACAATGTGGGGATCCCGGCCTCTCAGTGGAATAAGTACACTGGCCAGGAAACGTGGCGGGCGCATGGACCACGCAACAACCAACCAAGCCAAACCAACCAGGGCAGCGACAGATAAAACTGCTGTCATACCCCAGTGCTGCAATATCCATCCACCAATCGCTCCGCCAGTAAAAACGCCCATTACCTGACTGGTGGCATAGATACCGGTGGCCGTACCCTTGGCTCCTGCCGGCGCAATCTTACTGACCATTGAGGGCAAGGTCGCCTCAAGTAAATTAAATGCAGCAAAAAACAGGAAGACCCCGACCAAAGTTAAAGGAAGATTGGGCGGCACACGCATCAGCATCAATTCCATCAACACCAGTAACGCCACAGCGCCCAAAAAAACCGGTTTAATCTGGCGGCGCTTCTCGGCCACAATGATAAACGGCAACATAACGACAAATGCTGCCGCCAGCAGAGGAAAATACAGCAAGCCATGATAATTGCGCGCGATATTCAATTGCTGCTCAAGGATCAACGGCAACACCATAAAGTTGGCCATCAATACAAAATGTAGCGAAAAGATTCCGAAATTCAGGCGTAATAAATCAGGATTCTTAAAAGTACGCCATAACAAAGCTGGCACTGCGCCGGCCTCACGCTGCCGTCGCGGCGCACTCACGGCCGGAACAGCCTTGAACAGGATGAAAATACCCACAACACCCAATATCGCCGTCAACCAAAAGATACTGGACACACCTGCCCATGCCGCCATCAAGGGGCCGACCGTCAGTGCAATCGAAAAGGAAACACCGATGGATGCACCAATAGTCGCCATTGCTTTGGTGCGGTTTTCCTCAGAGGTCAGATCGGTCAGCAATGCCATCACAGCCGCCGATACAGCTCCACCGCCCTGAAGGAACCGGCCAATGATTAATTCCATTACCGTTTCGGCTTGAGCAGCAATAACGCTCCCCAAAACAAAGATGATAAAGCCGGCAAGAATCACCGGTTTGCGGCCAATGCGATCAGACAAGACACCAAAGGGGATTTGCAGCAGAGCTTGGCTAAAGCCGTACGCGCCCAACGCCAGCCCTAAAAGGAACGGCGTACTACCACTGTAGTCAGAGCTGTACAACGCGAGGACCGGCAACAACATAAACAGACCGAACATGCGGAATGAGTAAAGTGCAGCCAGAGAAATAACGACGCGACGCTCAAAGGGAACCGGAGTTATTTGCACGGATAGTGATGCCCAAAGAAAAGAGGCGATTCTAGCAAGAGCGATGAGCGAGAGGCCAGCCAAATACGCGATTCCCGACCTTATCCACAGAAACACCTCTCCTGACAACTTTTGACAAGAGATTTCCGTATAATTGAACGCTTTGTCTTTCTTTCACCAGAGCAGATGTAAGGTGGTTAATGGATACGATTATCGTAAGGGGTGCTCGCACCCACAATCTCAAGAACATTGATCTGGATATACCGCGCGACAAGCTGGTGGTCATCACCGGCCCCTCCGGCTCAGGAAAATCCTCCCTCGCATTTGACACCCTCTACGCGGAAGGCCAACGCCGCTATGTCGAGTCGCTGTCTACTTATGCGCGTCAATTTTTATCCATGATGGAAAAGCCCGATGTCGACCATGTGGAGGGGTTGAGCCCGGCGATCTCCATCGAACAAAAGTCAACGTCGCACAACCCCCGCTCCACCGTAGGCACCATTACGGAGATTTATGATTACCTGCGCCTGCTCTACGCTCGCGTCGGTGAACCCCGCTGCCCCATCCACGGCGAACCCCTCGCCGCACAAACCGTCAGCGAAATGGTAGACACGGTCTGCGCCTTACCAGAAGGCACGAAATTAATGCTTCTCGCTCCGGTTGTCAGGGATCGCAAAGGAGAACATCTCCATATCCTGGAACAATTGAAACGCGATGGATTTATTCGCGCGCGCATTAATGGCTTATTGGTCGATCTCGACGATGCACCCAAGCTCGACAAAAAGAAAAAGCACAATATTGATGTAGTCGTGGATCGCTTCAAAGTGCGCGATGATTTGAAGCTGCGCCTTGCGGAATCTTTTGAGACAGCGCTGAACTTGTCTGAAGGTATTGCCAGCATCAGTTATATGGATGGCGAAGAAACTGATCGTTTGTTTTCCTCCAAACACGCCTGTCCCATTTGCGATTACAGTCTGAGCGAGTTGGAACCGCGACTGTTTTCCTTTAACAACCCGGCAGGCGCCTGCCCAACGTGCGACGGACTGGGTGTAAAACAGTATTTTGACGAAGAAAAAGTCGTGCATTTTCCTGAAGCCTCATTGTCCGAAGGCGCCATCCGTGGCTGGGACAAACGCAACGTCTACTATTTTCATATGCTTGCTTCGCTGGCCGAACATTATGGCTTTGATGTCGATACCCCTTGGAAAAAACTCAGACAAAAACAACGCGACGCGGTGCTTTATGGCTCAGGTAACGATGTAATTGAGTTTAATTACGTCAATGATCGTGGTGATATTTACAAGCGTAGCCATACCTTCGAAGGCGTACTGCCTAATATGGAACGCCGTTACCGGGATACCGAATCACAAATGGTGCGCGAAGAACTCGCGAAGTTTTTATCTACCGATCACTGTCCTGAATGCGAAGGCACTCGCTTGAGAGTTGAAGCACGACATGTCTTTGTTGATGAGCGAACGCTGCCGCAAATCACCGAGCTACCCGTAGCCGACGCGTATGCATATTTTCAACAATTGAAATTCAGCGGTCGCAAAGCCGGGATCGCCGATAAGATTTTAAAAGAACTGCGCGACCGATTTCGCTTCCTTGTAGATGTCGGCTTGAATTATCTGACACTCAATCGTAGCGCGGAAACCTTATCAGGCGGCGAGGCTCAGCGTATTCGACTTGCCAGTCAAATCGGTGCCGGGTTAGTCGGCGTTATGTATATCCTCGACGAACCGTCCATCGGCTTACATCAACGTGACAACGAACGCCTGCTTAAAACACTGACGCATCTGCGAGACTTGGGAAACACCGTCATTGTTGTTGAACACGATGAAGACGCCATTCGACAAGCCGATCATGTCATTGATATCGGACCCGGCGCAGGCGTGCATGGTGGTCAGGTCATCGCTCAAGGCGACGTCAAAAAAATTATGGCCAACAAAAACTCCATTACTGGCCAATACCTGAGCGGCAAACGCGAAATTGCGGTGCCGGAAAAACGTCATACTTTTAACCCGGAACAAGTGTTGAAACTGATCGGCGCCAACGGCAACAATTTGCAAGATGTGACCGTCGAGATACCTGTCGGCCTGATGACCTGCGTGACCGGCGTTTCCGGTTCCGGCAAATCAACGTTGATTAACGCTACCCTCCATCCGTTAGCTTCAACGGCGCTCAATGGTGCAAGCACATTAAAGGCCGCGCCCTACAAGGCTATTGAAGGCTTGGAATTATTCGATAAATGCGTCGATATTGATCAAAGCCCCATTGGAAGAACCCCGCGCTCCAACCCTGCCACCTACACCGGTATTTTTACACCGGTGCGCGATTTATTCGCGGGTACACAAGAGGCTCGTTCGCGGGGTTATCAACCCGGCCGCTTCAGCTTCAACGTTAAAGGCGGTCGTTGTGAAGCCTGCCAGGGAGATGGTGTAACCAAAGTAGAGATGCACTTCTTACCCGACGTTTACGTTCCTTGCGATGTTTGCAAAGGCAAGCGCTACAATCGTGAGACGCTTGAAGTTAAATACAAAGGCAAAAACATTCATGAAGTGCTGGAAATGACCGTAGAAGATGCGCATGCATTTTTTGAAGCGATACCAGCGGTTGAAAAGAAATTAAAAACACTGATAGATGTAGGTCTCTCCTACATTCGTCTCGGCCAGGCTGCAACGACGCTATCAGGCGGTGAGGCTCAACGGGTGAAGTTGGCCAAAGAGCTTTCAAAAAGGGACACAGGCAAGACATTGTATATCCTTGATGAGCCCACGACAGGTCTGCATTTCTACGATATCCAGCAGCTCCTGAACGTCCTGCACCGACTTCGCGACCACGGAAACACTATCGTGGTTATCGAACATAATCTGGATGTGATTAAAACGGCGGACTGGATTATAGATCTCGGACCCGAAGGCGGAAGCGGCGGAGGTCAGATCATCGCTACCGGCACGCCTGAAGATGTGGCCAAACACAAAGACTCCCATACGGGCAGGTTTTTAAAACCCATGTTACTGTCGGCAAAAGTACGCAATCAATCGAGCAAAAAAGTCAGCCCTAAAAAAGCAGTTGGTGCTACAAGGAAAAAATAACACGAGAATTGAACAAGCTAGGCCACGGATGGCTCAGGACGGGACACAGAAAACAAAAAAGCCAGGCATAAGCCTGGCTTTTTTGTTTGGGTACCTTCAGCCTTCAATTACTCGGCTTCTACCGCTGATTCAACTGACTGAACAGGACGATCAACCAATTCAACATAAGCCATAGGTGCCTTGTCGCCCGCACGGAAACCGCACTTCAGAATGCGAATATAACCGCCAGGACGATTTTGGTAACGAGGACCAAGATTGCTGAACAACTTGCCTACCGCTTCTTTACTTTGCAAACGGCTAAAAGCCAGACGACGGTTAGCAACGCTGTCTACTTTAGCCAAAGTAATCAAAGGCTCCGCTACACGGCGCAACTCTTTTGCTTTGGGCAAAGTAGTTTTAATCAATTCATGCTCAACCAGAGACGCAGTCATATTGCGAAACATGGCTTTGCGGTGTGAGGCGTTACGATTTAACTGACGGCCACTAAGACGATGACGCATGGTACAAATCCTTCAAAATGGATTGCTTAATTGCAATCTCGTTAACCGCCCGCACCGAAGAGAGTTAACGGGCGAACTAATAATGTTAGTCGTTTCTCAAGCTGGCTGGTGGCCAGTTTTCCAAACGCATTCCGAGAGACAGCCCGCGTGAAGCCAGGACATCTTTGATCTCGGTCAGTGACTTCTTACCAAGGTTCGGCGTTTTTAACAACTCGACCTCGGTACGCTGAATCAAATCACCAATGTAATAAATATTCTCAGCTTTCAAACAGTTAGCTGAACGGACAGTCAGTTCAAGATCATCTACCGGACGCAACAGAACAGGATCAATTGCCTCTTCTTTTTGTTCCGGCGCTGATTGCTTCTCACCTTCCAAATCAACAAACACAGCCAATTGCTGCTGAAGAATAGTCGCAGCACGACGAATGGCTTCTTCCGGATCGATAGTGCCGTTGGTTTCCAGATCAAGCACCAACTTATCAAGGTCAGTACGTTGCTCTACACGCGCACTTTCAACGCTGTAAGCCAAACGTCTTACCGGGCTGAAAGAAGCGTCCAACTGCAAACGGCCTATAGCGCGACTTTCATCATCATCACGACGACGACTGTCAGCTGGCTGATAACCACGACCGCGAGCTACTGTCAGGCGCATCTTCAACTCGGTGTTGCCGGTAATATTGGCAATCACATGATCGGGATTCTTAATCTCAATATCATGATCAAGTTGAATATCAGCCGCTGTAACAACACCAGGCCCTTTTTTACTTAATGTAAGGACCGCTTGGTCCTTACCGTGCATAACTACGGCAACGCCTTTCAGGTTAAGCAGGATTTCAATTACGTCCTCCCGCACACCTTCTATGTCGCTGTACTCGTGCAAAACACCTTCAATTTCAGCTTCAACAATGGCACAACCAGCCATAGAGGACAGCAGAATGCGACGCAGCGCATTGCCAAGGGTATGTCCGAAGCCGCGCTCCAAAGGTTCCAACACCACGCGAGCATGAGTTGAACTGATCTCTGAAACATCGATATGACGCGGGGTCAAAAATTCGTTTACTGCAGTCTGCATAGCCACACCTGTTAGCGGTTTGTCCCTTACTTAGAGTAAAGCTCTATGATGAGGTTCTCGTTAATATCAGCTGGCAAATCGCTGCGATCAGGAACGCGCTTAAAAATACCTTCTTTCTTATCAAAGTTAACATCAACCCACTCAACATGACTGCGCTGAGTAGCAATGTTAATAGCATTTTGAATGCGCAATTGCTTCTTCGCTTTCTCACGAACCGCAACAACATCGCCTTCAACAACCTGGTAAGACGCGATATTCACAGTCTTGCCATTTACGCTGATAGCTTTGTGGGAAACGAGCTGACGGGATTCCGCGCGCGTGGCACCGAAGCCCATGCGATACACAACGTTATCCAGGCGTGATTCCAATAACTTCAGCAGGTTTTCACCGCTGGCGCCTTTACGGCGAGCAGCTTCTTTGTAGTAGCTACGGAATTGCTTTTCCAGCACACCGTAGATACGACGTACTTTTTGCTTTTCACGCAACTGAACACCGTAGTCAGAAAGACGACCACGACGTTGGCCATGCTGGCCGGGTGCAGTTTCAATCTTGCATTTGGAATCCAGCGCGCGAGCACCACTCTTCAAAAAGAGATCAGTACCTTCACGGCGGGATAATTTACAAGTTGGTCCAATATAACGTGCCATTTTCTAAATCCCCCTTAAACGCGACGTTTCTTCGGCGGACGACAGCCGTTGTGAGGAATCGGCGTTACGTCAGTGATGTTGGTAATTTTGTAGCCAACATTATTCAGTGCGCGAACTGCTGATTCGCGACCTGGGCCAGGGCCTTTCACTTCAACGTCGAGGTTCTTCAAGCCGTATTCTTTCGCGGCTTCACCGGCGCGTTCTGCTGCGACCTGGGCAGCAAAAGGAGTACTTTTACGTGAACCACGGAAACCTGAGCCACCGGAGGTAGCCCATGACAGGGTGTTACCCTGACGGTCTGTGATAGTCACAATAGTATTGTTAAAAGAAGCGTGGATATGAGCTACCCCATCTACCACCGTCTTTTTAACTTTCTTTTTCGTTGCGGTTTTATTACCTGGCTTCGCCATAGCAATCTCTTCCTAACCTGTTGTTACCGTACTTGAATGACAAACGTAAGCAATTCAATTATTTCTTGATTGGCTTACGCGGACCTTTGCGGGTACGAGCGTTGGTTTTAGTACGCTGACCACGAAGCGGCAGGCTGCGACGATGACGTAAGCCACGGTAGCATCCCAAGTCCATGAGGCGTTTGATGTTCATAGATATAACACGGCGCAAGTCACCCTCAACGGTGCGCTTGGCTACCTCATTACGAATTGCATCCATCTGCTCTTCTGAGAGCGTAGAGATTTTTACATCTTCTGCGATACCAGTGGCAGCGCAAATCTGCTTCGCTGTGGTACGGCCAATCCCGTAGACATAGGTCAAAGAGATAACCGCGTGCTTATTATCTGGTATGTTTACACCAGCAATACGGGCCATTCAAATTACTCCAGTAACACGTAAATTGTGTAGCGTTGACAGTAACAACGCCATCCAGCACTCTAAAAAGGCGCGAAAGGATAGCGATAAAGTCACTTGAAATCAATAGCCTGATGAATTTTTCATCAAGCGACAGTCAACGCCCCCATAATAGCTCTTTGACGAACAGCCTGAACTCTAAAACAACGAGCAGGTGGCTACAGTAACTCCACCTGCTCACGCTTACGGAACTCAGCTTGTTCGAAAGCTATTTAACCTTGACGCTGCTTATGACGCGGCTCAACATTGCAGATTACCCGCAGAACACCGTTACGACGCACCATTTTGCAATTACGACAAATCTTTTTAACAGAAGCACGAACTTTCATGATTCACCCTAATATCCAGGATCAGCGGACGTTACTGCCGCCGAAACCTTTTAAGTTTGACTTCTTCATCAGCGATTCATACTGATGAGACATCAGGTGTGCCTGGACTTGCGACATAAAATCCATCACCACGACCACAACGATCAGTAGAGAAGTCCCGCCCAGGTAAAATGGCACATTCGTAGCCACTACCAGGAACTGGGGCAACAGACACACCGCGGACATATAGATAGCACCCACCACAGTCAAACGTGTTAGCACACTATCAATATATTTGGCTGAGTGCTCACCAGGACGAATCCCTGGTATATAAGCACCTGATTTCTTCAAATTATCCGCTACTTCTTTCGGATTGAACATCAAAGCGGTATAGAAGAAGCAGAAAAAAGTAATCAACCCGGCAAACAGAATGATATTGAGCGGTTGGCCGGGACCAATAGCCAAAGCGAACTCTTGTAAAAACTCATTCACAGCACCTTCACCGCCCTGGCCGAACCACTGCGCGATTGAAGCTGGAAATAATAAAATACTACTTGCAAAAATCGCAGGAATAACGCCTGCCATATTTATCTTCAACGGCAGATGACTGCTTTGTGCAGCATAGCCCTGACGACCTTGCTGCCGCTTGGCGTAGTTTACCGTGATACGGCGCTGGCCTCTCTCAATACGAACCACCAACCAGATAACAGCAAGCGCAATAACAGCAATAACCAGAAGTAACAGAATGTGCAAGTCACCTTGGCGCGCGCTCTCAAACGCCTGACCAATTGCGCTAGGCAACCCAGCAACGATACCGGCAAAGATAAGCATGGATATACCGTTACCAATGCCACGCTCAGTCACCTGCTCACCCAACCACATCATAAATACCGCACCTGTAACCAAGGACACGATAGCGATGAAATAGAAGGAGAAGCTCGGCTCTCCGCCATAAGCGTAAGAAGAAAAGCTTACAGCCATGGCCAACGCCTGAACGGTGGCAAGAACAACCGTAAAGTAACGGGTATATTGATTTATCTTACGACGTCCTGCATCACCTTCCTTCTTCAACTGCTCTAAAGAAGGGGTAACAGCAGTCAACAACTGCATGATAATCGAGGCCGAAATATAGGGCATAATCCCTAGAGCCAGGATACTCATTCGCTCCAACGCTCCACCAGAAAACATATTAAACAAACCCAGGATCGTGCCCTGACTTTGATTAAATAAGTTGGCTATACGCTCTGGGTCAAGACCCGGAACAGGAATATGAGTACCAATGCGATAAACCACAATAGCCAAAAACAGAAAGCGAAGGCGAGCCCAAAGCTCGCCTAAACCTTTTTGATTTGCTAGCGGCAGATTACCGGGAGTTGCCATTCGCGCCTCTTTTATTCTTCGATTTTTCCGCCAGCAGCTTCGATAGCCGCTTTAGCACCTTTAGTCACAGATAAGCCTTTCACTGTAACTGCTTTTTTCAACTCGCCAGAAGCAAAAATTTTGGCGCGCTTGATATTCGCATTAAGAACATCAGCTTGCTTCAGAGTTTCCAAATCAACTACATCACCGTCAACCAGATTCAGCTCAGATAAACGAACCTGAGCAGTAACAAGACTGATACGAGATGTGAAACCGTACTTCGGCAAACGCTTCTGCAGCGGCATTTGACCGCCTTCAAAACCTGGTTTGACGGAGCCACCTGAACGAGATTTCAAACCTTTATGGCCGCGACCTGCGGTTTTACCCAGGCCACTACCGATACCACGACCAACACGCTTTTTCTCGCGAATTCTGCCGGGGGCGGGGCTTAGCGTATTAAGACGCATCTTACTCTCCCTCTACCTTAACCAGATAATTTACCAAATTAATCATGCCACGCACTGAAGGAGTATCTTCAACTTCAACAGTATGGCCGATACGGCGCAGGCCCAAGCCTTTTACGCAAGCCTGATGGTTCTTCAGACGGTGAGCCGTGCTCTTTATCTGAGTAACCTTAATCATTTTCTTAGCCATGATGATATTCCGCTATCAAGTAATCGATAACTATCGACTAGTTCAGAATCTCTTCAACACTTTTACCGCGTTTTGCTGCAACAGCATCGGGAGAAGCCATCGTCTTTAACGCGTCAAAGGTTGCACGAACAACGTTCACCGGATTGGTTGAGCCATAGCATTTCGCCAATACGTTCTGAACGCCCGCAATTTCTAAAACTGCACGCATCGCACCACCGGCAATGACACCGGTACCCTGCGAAGCAGGTTGCATATAAACTTTTGAAGCACCATGACGCCCCTTGGTTGGGTACTGCAAGGTATCTCCGTTCAGCTCAACACTGATCATATTCCGGCGTGCTGCTTCCATCGCCTTCTGGATAGCCACAGGTACTTCACGCGCTTTTCCGCGACCAAAGCCGACCTTGCCATTACCATCACCAACGACAGTCAGCGCAGTAAAAGCAAAGATACGACCACCTTTAACAGTTTTGGCAACACGATTAACTTGTACCAGCTTTTCTTGCAAGCCTTCGTTGTTGTCTTCTTCTTTCTTGGAGTAAGCCATATCTTAACCTTTAGAATTCCAGTCCACCTTCACGCGCAGCATCAGCCAGAGCTTTGACACGGCCGTGGTATTTGAAACCACTGCGATCAAATGCGACCTGGGTAATACCGGCAGCTTTGGCGCGCTCAGCAATCAGAGCGCCAACGGCTTTCGCAGCATCAACGTTGCCGGTTTTGCCGCTACGTAAACTTGTATCAAGCGTCGAAGCGCTTACTAACACTTTTGCGCCATCTTCTGCAATAACTTGCGCGTAGATATGACGCGGTGTACGGTGAATCGCCAGACGGGTGATATTCAATTCACGAATCTTTGCACGGGCACGGCGCGCACGGCGAAGACGAGATAACTTCTTATCGCTCATAACCTAGGCCCTACTTTTTCTTGGCTTCTTTACGCAGTACTTGCTCATCCGAATAACGAACACCTTTACCTTTATATGGCTCTGGTGCACGAATAGAACGGATCTCAGCAGCAACTTGACCCAGCAATTGCTTGTCAGCGCTTTTAAGTACAATTTCAGTCTGGCTTGGGGTTTCCACCGTTACACCTGCAGGCAGAGAGTAATTAACGGGATTTGAATAACCCAAAGACAGGTTTACAGTGTTACCTTCTGCTTTAGCACGATAACCAACACCAACAAGCGTCAGTTTTTTCTCAAACCCTTGACTGACACCGATCACCATATTGCTGACCAATGCGCGGGTTGTTCCTGCTAATGCATCTGACTGCTTGGCACCATCCCGAGGTGCGAAGGTCAGGACGTTATTGTCCTGTTTAACTTCAACATTCGGGTGAACTTCGAGCGCCAACGTACCTTTGCCACCTTTAATAGAGAGACTTTGGCCCTTAAGGCTTACAGTCACTGCGGCGGGTACTTCAACCGGACTTTTTGCAACTCGTGACATGACGATTTCCCAATTAGAATACTGTGCAGAGGACTTCGCCACCCACGCCAGCGGCACGAGCAGCACGATCAGTCATTACACCTTTACTGGTAGAAACAATTGCGATTCCCAAACCACCGCGAACGGTAGGAATTGCAGTTTTACCGGCATAATTACGCAAGCCAGGACGGCTTACGCGGTCAAGCTCAGCAATTACTGGCTTACCTTCAAAATATTTCAAGTCAATGGTCAGTTCTTGTTTAGCACCTTCGCTAATAGAAAAACCATTAATGTAACCCTCATCAGAGAGTACTTTTGCCACGCTGATCTTCAACTTGGAAGATGGCATGGTTACAGCTGCTTTACCCACTTGTTGCGCATTGCGAATGCGGGTCAGCATATCTGCCAACGGATCTTGCATGCTCATCAGATTCTGCTCCTAATATTAAGCCGAGGCTTACCAGCTGGCTTTAACCAAGCCGGGGACATCACCGCGCATGGCTGCTTCACGCAATTTGTGACGGCACAAGCCGAATTTGCGATAAACGCCATGAGGACGACCAGTTACACGACAACGATTGCGCTGACGAGATTTGCTAGCATCACGAGGCATTTTTTGCAGTTTAATTTGCGCTTCCCACACTTGCTCTTCAGTCGACGACGGGTTAACGATCGCCGCCTTCAGTTCTGCGCGCTTAGCCGCATATTTTTTCTCGATCTGTGCACGCTTGACTTCACGCGCAATCATAGATTTCTTAGCCATGACTTAACCCTTAGCCTTTGAACGGGAAGTTGAACGCTTTCAGCAGCGCACGACCTTCTTCGTCTGTCCGCGCAGTGGTAGTAATACAAATATCCAAACCACGGAGCTTATCAACCTTGTCGTAGTCGATTTCCGGGAAGATAATTTGCTCGGTAACGCCCATAGAAAAGTTACCGCGACCATCAAACTGCTTTGGGCTGATCCCGCGGAAGTCACGAATGCGTGGGATAGCAACAGAAATCAGGCGGTCCAGAAACTCATACATCCGCTCTTGACGGAGAGTTACTTTACAACCGATCGGCCAACCATCACGAATCTTGAAGCCTGCGATTGATTTACGCGCATTGGTTACGACAGCTTTTTGACCAGCAATCTTGATCAAGTCATTAACTGCGTTCTCAAGCACTTTTTTATCACCTACCGCTTCACCCACACCCATATTCAAGGTGATTTTGGTAATGCGAGGCACTTCCATTACATTCGCCAAGCCCAACTCTTCTTTGAGTTTGGGGGCGATTTCTTTGCTGTATAGATCTTTGAGCCTAGCCATGTCTAATTACGCCCCTACGGCTTCGCCATTGGATTTGAAAACACGAACTTTGTCGCCATTTTCAAGGATCTTGAAGCCGACGCGATCAGCTTTCTTAGTTGCCTGGTTAAAAATGGCAACGTTAGAAGCATGAATGGAGGCCTCTTTCTCAACAATCCCACCAGCCACTCCCAATTGAGGGTTTGGTTTCTGGTGCTTTTTGATCATGTTAATGCCTGAAACAATCAAACGATCTTCAGCCAATACGCGTAATACCTTCCCACGCTTGCCCTTGTCGCGACCGGCGATAACAATCACTTCGTCATCACGTTTAATTTTACGCATTTGTCTGCCCTCGATTCTCTGCTTGGCCTGGTTACTTAAAGTACTTCAGGAGCAAGAGAAATGATTTTCATAAATTTCTCGCCACGTAACTCACGAGTTACCGGTCCGAAAATACGGGTACCAATCGGAGCATCCTGGTTGTTCAGCAGTACGGCAGCATTATCGTCAAACTTGATTAATGAACCGTCTTGTCGACGAACACCTTTTTTGGTGCGCACGACAACTGCCTTCATTACTTGGCCCTTCTTCACCTTACCGCGAGGAATTGCTTCCTTTACGGTAACCTTGATGATATCGCCCACGGATGCATAGCGACGGTGGGAGCCGCCAAGAACCTTGATGCACATGACACGGCGAGCACCGCTGTTGTCAGCAACATCTAAGTAACTTTCTGTTTGAATCATCGTCCGTCTCCGAAACTTATAAAGTCGCCGAGATCATTTAGATCTCTGTAGCGCGCTCTTCAATATTGACTAAAGTCCAAGTCTTGGTTTTTGACAGTGGACGAGACTCAGCAACGGTAACAACGTCGCCAATTTTGCACTCATTGTTTTCGTCGTGAGCTTTCAGCTTTGATGACTTGGTCGTGTACTTGCCATAAACTTCATGCTTCACACGACGCTCAATCAGCACAGTGATGGTTTTATCCATCTTGTCGCTAACGACCTTACCGGTCAATGTACGAGCCTGGTTAGTAGCCTGAGTCATCGTTAGTTACCTGCCTTTTGTTTAAGCACTGTCTTGATGCGGGCGATATCTTTTCTAGTTTTCGCCAGCAAATGAGATTGACCCAACTGACCAGTAGCAGCTTGCATACGCAACTTGAACTGTTCCTTTAACTGAGCCAACAGCGCGCCATTCAGTTCTTCGACGGACTTTTCGCGGAGTTCTGAAGCTTTCATCACATCACCGAACGTTTTACAAATGTTGTTGAAATAGGCAATTTAGCCGCTGCAAGAGAGAAGGCTTCGCGAGCTAACTCTTCGCTCACGCCATCCATTTCATAAAGAACCTTGCCAGGACGAATTTGTGCCACCCAGTATTCCACGTTACCCTTACCTTTACCTTGACGAACTTCCAAGGGCTTTTCAGTAATTGGTTTATCCGGGAATACACGAATCCAGATTTTGCCACCACGCTTAACGTGACGGGTCATCGCACGACGAGCTGCCTCGATTTGACGAGCAGTAATGCGACCGCGACCAGTTGCTTTCAAGCCAAAATCACCAAAACTCACTTTGGAGCCACGCTGGGCCAAGCCGCGGTTGCGGCCTTTCATTTGCTTGCGAAACTTTGTACGCTTTGGTTGTAACATTTTGCGTACTCCTTACTTGGCTTTTGCAGGTTTTTTCTTGGATGCAGTTTCGGTTTCAACTACTTCACCGATAACTTCACCTTTGAAAATCCATACTTTTACACCGATGATGCCGTAGGTAGTGCTGGCTTCGGCTGTTGCGTAATCAATATCTGCACGCAACGTGTGCAACGGCACACGGCCTTCACGATACCATTCACTACGAGCAATCTCGGCACCACCCAAGCGACCACCCACCTGGATTTTGATACCTTCAGCACCTTGGCGCATAGCATTTTGCACAGCGCGCTTCATCGCACGGCGAAACATCACGCGACGCTCCAACTGCTGAGCAACGCTTTGTGCTACCAGAGCCGCATCCAGATCAGGCTTGCGAATTTCTTCGATGTTGATATGTACGGGCACGCCCATTTGCCTGCTGATTTCAGCGCGCAATTTATCAACATCTTCGCCTTTCTTACCGATCACAATTCCCGGACGAGCCGTATGAATTGTAATTCTTGCAGTATTGGCCGGACGCTCAATATCAACGCGGCTAACAGATGCACTGGCAAGTTTTTCCTGAATGTACGAACGTACTTTCAAGTCTATATTCAGTTTGTCGGCGTACTGGGTGCCATCGGCATACCAAACAGAAGTATGCTTTTTGATGATCCCCAGACGAATACCGTTCGGATGTACTTTCTGACCCATAACGCCTGCTCTCTTACTAGTCGGCTACTTTAACGGTGATGTGACAAGTGCGTTTAACAATGCGGTCAGCACGGCCTTTGGCGCGCGGTTTAATGCGCTTCAAACTGGTGCCTTCACCCACATAAATTGTCGACACTTTCAACTCGTCAACATCAGCGCCTTCGTTATGCTCTGCGTTTGCAATTGCAGATTCGAGCACTTTCTTAATAATTGCTGCGCCCTTCTTAGTACTGAAGGCCAGAATATCAAGAGCGTCTTCAACGCCTTTACCGCGAATTTGATCGGCTACCAAACGCGCTTTCTGCGCCGACAGACGAGCACCGCTAAGTTTTGCTGATACTTCCATCGTATTACCTCGTAGGCACTTTTAGCGCTTAGCGCTTTTTAGCTTTCTTATCTGCAGCATGACCACGATACGTGCGGGTAGCTGCAAATTCGCCAAGTTTGTGACCAACCATTTCTTCGTTGACCAGGACCGGCACGTGTTGACGCCCATTATGAACAGCCAGAGTCAAACCCACCATTTCCGGCATAATCATGGAACGGCGCGACCAGGTTTTAATTGGACGACGATCATTACCTGCGATCGCTGCTTCGACCTTCTTAATCAGGTGAAGATCGATAAAAGGACCTTTTTTCAGTGAACGTGGCACTGTTGTTTCCTCACTCAGCTGTTAAGTCGACGCTATTTCTTGTCGCGACGACGAACAATCATCTTATCGGTGCGCTTGTTTTTGCGCGTTTTGTAACCCTTCGTTGGGATACCCCATGGTGAAACCGGGTGACGACCACCAGAGGTACGACCTTCACCACCGCCGTGCGGGTGATCAACCGGGTTCATCGCAACACCGCGCACAGTCGGACGTACACCACGCCAGCGAGTAGCACCCGCCTTACCCAGTGAACGCAAGTTGTGTTCGCTGTTGGAAACTTCGCCCAATGTAGCGCGACACTCACTTAACACTTTGCGCATTTCACCACTACGCAAGCGCAAAGTGGCATAAGCACCTTCACGAGCAACCAACTGAGCAGACGCACCCGCTGAACGAGCTATCTGCGCACCTTTACCAGGCTTAAGCTCGACACAGTGAACAACACTACCCAACGGGATATTGCGAATTGGCAGAGTGTTGCCAACCTTAATAGAAGCTGCATCACCCGACTCAATTTTGTCACCGGCAGCCAAACTTTTTGGCGCAATGATGTAGCGACGCTCACCATCCGCATAGCATACGAGGGCGATATAGGCCGTACGATTGGGATCGTACTCAATACGCTCTACCACTGCCGGAATGCCGTCTTTATTGCGACGAAAATCTACCACACGATAATGCTGCTTATGACCACCACCGACATGACGGGTAGTGATACGACCAGCATTATTGCGGCCACCACTTTTAGATTTCTTTTCCAACAACGGCGCGTAGGGTTCACCCTTATGCAAATCAGGATTAACCACACGGACGACAAAGCGGCGACCGGGCGAGGTTGGTTTACTTTTTACAATAGCCATTGCAACAATCCCCTTACTCAGCTACCGCAAAGTCGATTTCTTGACCTTGCTCAAGACGCACATAAGCTTTTTTCCAATCGCTTTTTGTGCCAACTCCGTAGCGGGTACGCTTGGTTTTGCCCTTCACATTCAACACACGCACACTTTCAACCTTAGCGTTGAACAGCGCCTGAATGGCGGCTTTAATTTCAAGCTTACTTGCACTTGCAAGCACCTTGAAGACGACTTGATTGCTAGCATCACCAGCAGCGGCAGCTTTTTCAGAAACCACTGGACCTAGCAACACTTTATATAGGCGCTCTTGGTTCATCCCAGGATCTCCTCAAATTTTTTCAGAGCAGGAACAGTGACGATTACCTTGTCAAAGCGAATCAGACTTACAGGATCAACACCCTGAACATCACGAACATCAACCTTATGCAGATTTCGCGAAGCAAGGAATAAGTTTTCACTCATTTCCTCAGTCACAATCAACGCTTCAGACAAATCGTATTGAGCCAACTTTTGAACAAGACTTTTGGTTTTGGGAGCATCGACATCAAAACTCTCAACAACAACCAAACGATCCTGACGATTCAGCTCTGACAAAATGCACTGCAATGCTGCACGATACATTTTCTTATTTAACTTTTGCTCATGGTTGCGCGGCTTGGCAGCGAAGGTAACGCCACCTGAACGCCATATTGGGCTACGAATAGTACCCGCACGCGCACGACCAGTACCCTTTTGACGCCAAGGCTTTTTACCACCACCGGAAACCTCGGCACGAGTCAGCTGCGCCTTAGTCCCCTGACGAGCACCAGCCATATAAGCAACAACAGCCTGATGAACCAGATCCTGATTAAACTCTCTACCGAAAGCCACCTCAGATACACTCAAAGTACCTTTAGCGCCGCCGGGTGTAACAATATTTAATTCCATCGTCGATTCCTCTCGGATACTTAAGCGTTGTTGCGCGCTTTAACTGCCGGACGCACAATCACATCGCCACCTGGCGCACCAGGAATAGCACCCTTGACCAAAAGCAGATTACGCTCAACGTCGACACGAACGACTTCCAGATTCTGAACAGTCACCTGCTCAGCACCCATATGACCAGTCATTTTTTTGCCTTTGAAGACGCGACCCGGGGTTTGACACTGGCCTATAGAACCAGGAACACGGTGAGAACGCGAGTTACCATGGGTGGCATCCTGCATACCGAAGTTCCAACGCTTGACGGTACCGGCAAAACCCTTACCTTTAGAAGTGCCTGTAACATCAATCTTCTGACCAGCCGCGAATGACTCAACAGTAATTTGAGCACCAACTTCGAAAGCTTCTTGAGAGTCGTTACGCAATTCCCACAAACCACGACCCGCTTCAGCATTTGCTTTAGCGAAGTGACCTGCTTCAGATTTGGTAACACGGGAGGAGCGACGAGAACCAAGAGTAATCTGCACAGCAGAATAACCGTCGGTTTCTACGCTTTTAACCTGAGTGACGCGATTGGGCTCAACCTCAATCACAGAGACAGGAATGGATAAACCATCATCGGTAAATATGCGAGTCATACCGCTTTTGCGGCCGACAATACCAATCGTCATTTTACTAACCTCTTAGTGTACGGGGCTTTTACCCGCTATGGCCGCCCATTTCAGAGCGTTACACAGTCTTGCCACCCTATGCGACAAGACTTAAAACATTTACTTAGCCGAGACTAATTTGAACTTCAACACCTGCAGCCAGATCCAGCTTCATCAAGGCATCTACAGTTTTTTCAGTAGGCTCAACAATATCCAGCAAACGCTTGTGTGTACGAATCTCATATTGATCACGCGCATCTTTATTGACGTGCGGAGAGATCAATACGGTGAAGCGCTCTTTACGAGTCGGCAGCGGAATCGGACCACGAACCTGAGCACCTGTACGCTTTGCTGTTTCAACAATCTCTTGAGTAGAGGCGTCGATAAGCTTGTGATCGAAAGCCTTCAGGCGAATCCGAATGCGTTGATTCTGCATGTGAACCGAACTCCAAATGTTATTAAAGAACAACCTTGCTTGCTGACGCAGAAAGCACCCCAGCAAAAGGAGGCGCAATCTTAATGATCAGCACACAGGCTGTCAACAGGGATAATTAAAAAGATATAGATATTTATCAGCACAAGCCTAACAGGCACAAACCGGCGCCGTTATTGCGAAAGGATTAGCCCCAGCAAAACCAAGAGGCACCATATCACCCTCACCACAACCGCCCTTAGCCTATCGCTACCATCAAGTTAATCGAGCAGAGCTATAGGATTGCACCAACCAAACTTCCAAATAAAAAGACGCCTCAAGTGAGGCGCCTTTTTAACATCAGAAAAGCTTATTACTGAACGATTTTGGCTACCACACCAGCACCGACAGTACGACCACCTTCACGAATCGCGAAGCGCAGACCTTCTTCCATCGCAATCGGGTGAATCAGGGTAACCGCCATCTGGATGTTGTCACCCGGCATAACCATCTCAACACCTTCCGGCAACTCACATGCACCCGTTACGTCCGTAGTACGGAAGTAAAACTGTGGACGGTAGCCTTTGAAGAACGGGGTATGACGACCACCTTCTTCTTTGGACAGAACGTACACCTCTGCCTGGAACTTGGTGTGCGGCGTTACTGAACCTGGCTTACACAACACCTGGCCACGCTCCACTTCGTCGCGCTTGGTGCCGCGCAACAACACACCCACGTTCTCACCAGCGCGACCTTCGTCGAGCAGCTTGCGGAACATCTCCACACCGGTACAGGTGGTCTTGGTGGTGTCTTTCAGACCAACGATGTTGATCTCTTCGCCAACCTTGATCACGCCACGCTCTACACGACCGGTTACCACAGTACCGCGACCGGAGATAGAGAACACGTCTTCTACCGGCATCAGGAAGGGCTGGTCAATCGCACGAACCGGCTCAGGAATATACGCATCCAGAGACTCAACCAGTTTTTTCACTGCACTGGTACCCAGGGCATTGTCATCTTCGCCATTCAGCGCCATCAGGGCTGAACCGGCAATGATCGGGGTGTCATCACCCGGGAAGTCGTAGTTGCTCAGCAACTCACGCAATTCCATCTCAACCAGTTCCAGCATTTCGTTGTATTCGTCAGTGCCTACACCACCGCAGTCTTCTGCCAGCAGGTCAGCCTTGTTCAGAAATACCACGATGTAAGGTACACCTACCTGACGGGACAGCAGGATGTGCTCACGGGTTTGTGGCATCGGGCCGTCAGTGGCGCCACACACCAGGATCGCGCCGTCCATCTGGGCAGCGCCAGTGATCATGTTTTTTACATAGTCGGCGTGGCCTGGGCAGTCGACGTGTGCGTAGTGACGTGTGGGTGAGTCATACTCTACGTGCGAGGTATTAATGGTAATACCGCGCGCCTTCTCTTCCGGTGCGTTATCGATACCATCAAAGGCTACCGCTGCACCACCCCAGGTCTCTGCACATACGCGAGTCAGCGCTGCAGTCAGTGTGGTTTTACCGTGGTCAACGTGACCAATGGTGCCCACGTTGACGTGGGGCTTGTTACGTTCAAACTTTTCTTTAGCCACTTTCTTATTCCTCTAAAAAAATTCAACTGGTGAATTATTCGACGTCTCTAACCTTGCTCTTCGCCATCACCTCTTCAGCAACATTGCGAGGAGCCTCAAAATATTTCAGAAACTCCATCGTGTAAGTTGCACGCCCCTGAGTTGCAGAGCGCAAGGAAGTTGCGTACCCAAACATCTCTGCCAACGGAACTTCGGCGTTAACAATCTTACCCATTGGACCTTCGTCCATCCCCAGAATCATGCCGCGACGACGATTTAGATCACCAACCACGTCACCCATATTTTCTTCAGGAGTTACCACCTCAACCTTCATAACCGGCTCAAGAAGCACCGCACCACCCTGCTGCGCAAGTCTCTTAGTAGCCATGGAGGCAGCGATTTTAAAGGCCATTTCGGAGGAGTCAACATCATGGTAAGAACCATCAAACACAGACGCCTTCAAACCAAGCAACGGATATCCGGCCAAAACGCCGTTTTGCATTTGCTCGGCAATACCTTTTTGAATTGCCGGAATGTATTCCTTCGGAACCACACCACCAACAACCTCGTTAACAAATTCAAGACCTTCAGCATTAGCATCAGCACCCGGCTCAAAACGAATCCAGCAATGACCGTATTGACCGCGACCACCTGACTGCCGCACGAACTTACCTTCAATTTCACACTTGTTACGAATCGCCTCGCGATACGCAACCTGCGGCTTACCAATGTTAGCCTCCACGTTGAACTCGCGGCGCATACGATCGACGATAATATCAAGGTGCAACTCACCCATACCGCCAATAATCGTTTGACCTGTTTCTTCGTCGGTCTTCACACGGAAAGATGGGTCTTCTTGAGCCAGCTTGCTCAACGCTACCCCCATTTTTTCCTGGTCAGCTTTGGTCTTTGGCTCCACCGCCACGTGAATAACTGGCTCAGGAAAATCCATACGCTCAAGCGTAATAACATTCTCCATATCACACAGCGTGTCGCCCGTCGTTACGTCTTTAAAGCCAATGCCGGCAGCAATGTCACCCGCCAACACTTCCTTAATTTCGTTACGCTGGTTTGCATGCATCTGCACCATCCGACCAACACGCTCTTTCTTGCCCTTAACAGGGTTATAAACCGTATCCCCTGAATTCAATTTGCCGGAGTAAACGCGGAAAAACGTCAAGGTACCAACAAAGGGGTCGGTGGCAATTTTAAAAGCTAATGCGGAGAAGGGCTGATCATCATTTGCTTCACGAACAGCAACCGTCTCACCATCTTCAAGCACACCCTCAATAGCTTTAACCTCGGTCGGCGCCGGCAGGTATTCAATAACTGCATCCAGCATCGCCTGAACACCTTTATTTTTAAAGGCAGAGCCACCGATAACCGGAATGATTTCATTTGCCAAGGTGCGCGCACGGATGCCCGCCTTAATCTCAAGCTCTGTCAGCTCTTCGCCATCCAGATATTTATTCATTAGCTCTTCGGATGATTCCGCAGCCGCCTCGATCAATTGCTCGCGCAATTTATCGCAGACCTCCTGAAGGTCAGCAGGGATAGCGGTATACTCGAAGGTCATACCTTGGTCAGCTTCATTCCAGATGACCGCCTGCATCTTGACCAGATCAACAACACCCTTGAACTGATCCTCCGAACCAATAGTCATCTGCAACGGAACGGGATTAGCACCCAAGCGAGTTTTTAACTGCTCAACAACGCGCAGGTAATTAGCGCCAGTCCGGTCCATCTTGTTGACGAACACAATGCGTGGCACTTCATACTTATTAGCCTGACGCCATACAGTTTCTGTTTGAGGCTGAACACCTGAAGAACCACACAACACAACCACCGCACCATCCAGTACACGCAATGAACGCTCCACCTCAATGGTGAAATCTACGTGCCCGGGAGTATCGATAACATTAATGCGGTGCTCATCGAACTGAGCCGCCATACCTTTCCAGAATGTGGTTACCGCAGCAGAAGTGATCGTGATACCACGCTCCTGCTCCTGCACCATCCAGTCGGTAGTGGCAGCACCATCGTGCACTTCACCGATTTTGTGCGACAAGCCGGTATAAAAAAGTACACGCTCAGTAGTCGTTGTCTTACCAGCATCAACGTGTGCACAGATACCGATGTTACGATAGCGCGCAATAGGAGTTTTACGTGTCACAGTGTAGCCCTCCGAATTACAAATTCTTCAAAAAGGTAAAAGGCAGCTGCTAGGCTGCCTTTTATGACCCCACGACCAGAATTAGAAGCGGTAGTGAGAGAATGCTTTGTTGGCCTCAGCCATACGATGCACATCTTCACGCTTCTTGACCGCAGCACCTTTACCTTGCGCAGCATCCATCAGCTCGCCAGCCAAACGCTGAGGCATAGATTTCTCACCGCGATTACGCGAGTAATCCACCAGCCAGCGCATTGCCAGCGCAGTACGGCGAGATGCACGAACCTCCACCGGCACCTGGTAGGTAGCACCACCCACACGGCGAGACTTAACTTCAACCAAAGGCGCGATGTTTTCCAATGCCTCCGAAAACACCTCCAGAGGATCTCTGTTCATCTTGGCCTTTACCACATCCATTGCACCGTACACGATACGCTCTGCAATAGATTTTTTACCACTGATCATCACGTGGTTCATAAATTTCGCCAGAGTAACATTGCCAAATTTAGGATCTGGCAACACTTCGCGCTTGGCGACAACTCTTCTTCTTGGCATCTTAATAGCCTCTCTTCAGGAATTATCCAGGACGACACTACATCACGCCTGGCCTTACTCGGTTCTTTACCGAAAACGCTTGTTCGCGCACCAACAATCAGGCGAGCCATACAGCTCGCCAGAGATTATTTGGGACGCTTGGCTCCATACTTGGAGCGAGCTTGCTTACGCTTGGCCACACCGGATGTATCCAGTGAACCACGTACAGTGTGGTAACGCACACCGGGCAGGTCTTTAACACGACCGCCACGGATCAGCACCACGCTGTGCTCTTGCAAGTTATGGCCTTCACCACCGATATAGGAAGTCACTTCAAAGCCATTGGTCAAACGCACACGACATACTTTACGCAGCGCTGAGTTTGGCTTTTTAGGTGTGGTGGTGTAAACGCGGGTACAGACACCGCGCTTTTGCGGGTTGCCTTGCAGAGCAGGAACGTCGCTCTTTTCTACCTTACGTTTTCTCGGCTTACGAACCAACTGGTTGATCGTTGCCATGAAAATAAACTCCACAGATAAAAATGCCTTCAATTGAAGGCCGGTTTAAAGAGAACGGACACCCGTTCCCCACTTCTCAGAAAAAGCGGGTGGCGCATTGTAAAGAGGCCACCTGCCTCCGTCAAGGCAGAGTCGATGTTTAAAGGGGATGCACTGAAGGATATTTCCGGACAGGGACAAACACTTTCGATCTACCTCTGATGCTCCGACTTTACGGGCCGGAGCATCAGATTCTTCTCAACTAGTTGGAGCTGGACTTCAACGCCTCAGTCAATGCTGCTTCGACATCTTCCGCACTCACGCCAACATCACTCACATTCAGCGCCGCTTCACGCTTGCGCTTACGCTCGCTGTGATATGCCAAGCCAGTACCGGCAGGAATCAGACGACCAACAACGACGTTTTCTTTCAGCCCGCGCAGACTGTCTTTCTTGCCGGTAACCGCCGCTTCGGTAAGAACGCGGGTGGTTTCCTGGAATGACGCAGCGGAGATAAAGGACTCAGTCGCCAGAGAGGCTTTGGTAATACCCAGCAATAAGCGCTCGAACTGGCCAGGCTGTTTGCCATCGCCGCGCAGGCGCTCATTCTCTTCCAACACCTGGGTGTATTCAACCTGCTCGCCTTTTACAAAGTTGGAGTCGCCCATCGTGGTGATCTCAACCTTGCGCAGCATCTGACGCACAATTGTTTCGATGTGCTTGTCGTTAATCTTCACACCCTGCAAGCGGTAAACATCCTGGATCTCATTCGTAATGTAACGAGACAAGGCTTCTACCCCTTGCAAACGGAGGATATCGTGCGGGTTAGCCGGGCCGTCAGATACAACCTCTCCCTTTTCTACCATCTCACCTTCGAAGACCGTCAACTGGCGATGCTTGGGGATCAACACTTCATAATAAGTTGATCCATCCGGTAGCAATTGACCGTCAGTCGGCGTGATGATCAAACGACGTTTGCCCTTGGTTTCTTTACCAAAGCTCACTGTACCTGAAATTTCCGCCAGGATTGACGGCTCTTTCGGACGGCGCGCTTCGAACAAGTCAGCAACGCGCGGCAGACCACCGGTAATATCGCGAGTCTTGGAACCTTCCTGCGGAATACGCGCGATGATGTCACCAACGTTGATAATGTCGCTGTTGTTGATGCTCAAAATCGCCTTGGAAGGCAGCATGTAGTGCGCCGGCACGTTGGTATTCGCGAGGAATAACTCTTTACCCTTGGCATCAACCAAGGTAACAGCTGGTCTTAAATCTTTACCAGCAGAGGGACGTTCAGCCGGATCTAAAACTTCGATGGAACTCAAGCCAGTCAGTTCGTCTGTTTGACGGCGAATTGACAAACCATCTTCCATACCAGAGAAGGCTACCGTACCCGCCACTTCCGAAACGATCGGGTGAGTGTGCGGATCCCATTTCGCGATAATCTGACCACCTTTAACGGTTTCACCGTCTTTCACGGTAATCAAAGCGCCATAGGGGATCTTATAGCGTTCACGCTCACGACCGCTGGCGTCAGCAATTGCCAGTTCACCAGAGCGCGATACCGCTACCAGGTTACCGGCCGGATTGCTCACCACCTTCACGTTCAGCAAGCGGACAGTACCTTCCTGCTTCACTTGTACACTATCAGCAGCAGAAGCTCGTGACGCCGCACCACCAATGTGGAAGGTACGCATCGTCAACTGGGTACCCGGCTCACCAATGGATTGTGCTGCAATAACACCCACAGCCTCACCAACGTTAACACGATGCCCACGAGCCAGGTCGCGGCCATAACACATTGAACAGATACCGGTTCGCGCGTCGCAGCTGATCGGCGAACGCACACAGACTTCGTCAATACCCATGGCTTCGATGCGCTCAACCCAAGCCTCATCAATCATGGTGCCAGCAAGAATCAGAATCTCATCGCTACCAGGACGAATAACGTCACGCGCCACCACACGACCGAGGATACGATCACCCAATGATTCAATAACATCGCCACCTTCAATAACCGGTGACATTGTCAAACCTTCGTCAGTGCCGCAATCGATCATGGTGACAACCAGATCCTGAGCAACATCCACCAAACGACGTGTCAGGTAACCGGAGTTCGCCGTCTTCAAGGCGGTATCCGCCAAACCTTTCCGCGCACCGTGGGTAGAAATAAAGTACTGAAGTACGTTCAAGCCTTCGCGGAAGTTCGCCGTAATCGGCTGCTCGATAATAGAACCATCTGGACGCGCCATCAGGCCACGCATACCCGCTAACTGACGAATCTGTGCTGGCGAGCCCCGCGCACCGGAATCTGCATACATAAATACGGAGTTAAACGAAGCTTGTTGCTCCTCTTTACCTTCGCGGTTTATTACCGATTCTTTACTGATGCCTTCCATCATGGACTTGGCCACGAGGTCATTCGCACGAGACCAGATATCGATAACCTTGTTGTACTTTTCGCCCTGGGTTACCAGACCTGCAGCATATTGCCCTTCAATTTCCTTCACTTCGCTCTCAGCACGCGCAATGATGTCGGCTTTCGCATCAGGAATAGCAAAGTCATTAACACCGATAGATGAGCCAGACTTGGTAGAGAAGTCGTAACCCATGTACATCAAGCGGTCAGCAAAAATAACGGTAGCCTTGAGCCCTACCACGCGATAGCAGTAGTTGATCACCGCTGAGATCGCCTTCTTAACCATCGGGCGATTGGTCATCTCCAATGGAATGCCAGCGGGAACAATTTCCCACAGCAATACACGACCAACCGTGGTGTCAACCAGACGTGTTGATTGTTGTTTTTCTCCTTCGGCACCGATCAGGGTTTCGGACAAACGCACCTTAATGCGCGCTTGGAGGTCCACCTGTTTGGAGTAATAAGCGCGGGAAACTTCAGCCGTGTCGGCAAAGTGCATTCCCTCACCCCGCGCATTGATACGCTCGCGCGTCATCCAATACAGACCGAGAACCACGTCCTGCGATGGCACAATGATCGGCTCACCGGACGCGGGAGAAAGAATGTTGTTGGTAGACATCATCAGCGCGCGCGCTTCCAACTGCGCTTCCAGTGTCAACGGCACGTGCACGGCCATCTGGTCACCGTCGAAGTCAGCGTTGTATGCTGTACAAACCAGCGGATGCAACTGGATTGCCTTACCTTCAATCAACACTGGCTCAAATGCCTGGATACCGAGACGGTGAAGTGTTGGGGCACGGTTCAGCAGCACCGGGTGTTCACGGATCACATCATCCAGAATATCCCATACTACAGCCTCTTCGCGCTCAACCATTTTCTTGGCGGCTTTAATAGTCGTCGCCAAGCCACGCAGTTCGAGCTTGCTGAAGATAAACGGCTTGAACAGCTCCAAAGCCATCTTCTTGGGCAGACCGCATTGGTGCAAGCGCAACGTCGGACCTACCACGATCACCGAACGACCGGAATAGTCCACGCGCTTTCCGAGCAGGTTTTGACGGAAACGACCTTGTTTACCTTTGATCATATCCGCCAATGATTTCAGCGGGCGCTTGTTAGAGCCGGTGATCGCTCGACCGCGACGACCATTATCCAGCAAGGCATCTACCGCTTCCTGAAGCATGCGCTTCTCATTGCGCACGATAATGTCGGGCGCATTCAAATCAAGCAAACGCTTTAAACGATTATTACGGTTGATGACACGACGATAAAGGTCATTGAGGTCGGATGTCGCAAAGCGACCACCATCCAACGGAACCAAAGGACGCAGATCCGGCGGCAGCACCGGCAGCACTTCCATCACCATCCACTCAGGCTTGTTACCTGAAAAGTGGAAAGCCTCCAGCAACTTCAAGCGCTTGGAATATTTCTTAATTTTGGTTTCGCTGGTGGTGTTAGGAATTTCTTCCCGCAAATGTTGAATCTCACCTTCCAGATCAATGTCGCGCATTAGCGTCTGAATAGCTTCGGCGCCCATCTTGGCTTCGAATTCATCACCAAACTCTTCCATCGCCTCGAAGTACTGCTCATCAGTTAACAACTGACCACGCTCCAGGCTGGTCATGCCTGGCTCAGTAACAACATAAGATTCGAAGTAAAGTACGCGCTCAATATCGCGCAGCGTCATGTCGAGCAACAAACCGATACGGCTCGGCAGTGATTTGAGGAACCAAATGTGTGCAACCGGGCTGGCCAATTCAATATGACCCATACGTTCGCGACGCACTTTGGCAAGCGTCACTTCTACACCGCATTTCTCACAGATGATGCCGCGATGCTTCATGCGCTTGTATTTACCACACAAGCATTCGTAATCTTTTACCGGACCAAAGATCTTGGCACAGAACAAACCTTCACGCTCAGGCTTGAAGGTACGGTAGTTAATGGTTTCCGGCTTTTTCACTTCGCCGTATGACCAGGAGCGAATCATCTCCGGTGACGCCAGGCTGATGCGGATAGCATCGAACTCTTCGACTTGTCCCTGGGACTTGAGTAAATTCAGTAAGTCTTTCAAGGCTATTCTCCAATGAGCTGCAATGAGTGAGCTTCAGTGAGTGCAATTGCACATCAGGGGCTTTACAGCCCCCTGCTGATTAACGACGTAAGGATTACTCGTCCTGCTCCAGTTCCATGTTGATACCGAGCGAGCGGATCTCTTTAACCAATACGTTAAAGGATTCCGGCATGCCGGGCTCCATACGGTGATCGCCATCCACGATGTTTTTGTACATCTTGGTACGACCAGCCACATCGTCGGATTTGACAGTAAGCATTTCCTGAAGGGTGTAGGCCGCGCCATAAGCTTCAAGCGCCCACACTTCCATCTCCCCGAAACGCTGACCGCCAAACTGTGCTTTACCACCGAGCGGCTGTTGGGTAACCAGACTGTAGGAACCGGTAGAACGTGCGTGCATCTTGTCGTCAACCAAGTGGTTCAGTTTCAGCATGTACATGTAACCCACAGTCACAGGACGTGAAAACTGATCACCGGTACGGCCGTCAAACAAAGTGGTTTGACCGGTATCGGACAAGTCAGCCAAACGCAACAATGCCTTGATCTCATGCTCTTTGGCACCGTCAAAAACAGGCGTTGCCATCGGTACGCCACCAATCAAATTGCGCGCAAGATCCAGAATTTCAGTATCACTGAATGATGCCAAATCTTCTTTTGCCGCTACGTCACCGGTCTTGTTGTAAATCTCTTCAAGGAAGCTGCGAACTTCTGCAACAGCACGCTGCTCACGCAACATTGCATCAATCTTCACACCCAGACCTTTGGCAGCCATACCCAAGTGCATTTCCAGCACCTGCCCCACGTTCATACGAGAGGGAACACCCAGCGGGTTCAGCACGATGTCAACTGGCTCACCCTTCTCATCATGCGGCATGTCTTCAACGGGCATGATGACGGAGATAACCCCTTTGTTACCGTGACGACCTGCCATCTTGTCACCGGGTTGGATGCGGCGCTTGATCGCCAGATACACCTTAACAATTTTCAATACACCCGGCGCCAGATCATCGCCCGTAGACAATTTGCGCTTCTTGTCTTCAAAACGTTCATCAAGGATTTTACGACGCTCGGCCAACTGCTCTTCCGCACGATCAATCTGCTCATTGAGCACTTCGTCGGCCATGCGCAGCTTGAACCATTGGTCTTTTTCCAGACCATCCAGCATCTCGTCAGTCAAGGCATCGCCTTTTTTAACACCTTTACCGGAAGCGACTTTTTGGCCCACCAGCGCGGCGCGCAAACGCTCAAGTGTAGCGGTTTCCATAATGCGGTATTCTTCGTTGAGGTCTTTACGCACTTCATCCAGCTGTGCTTTTTCGATCTCAAGGCTACGTTGATCTTTTTCCAGACCATCGCGAGTAAATACCTGCACATCAATGACGGTACCTTTGGTGCTTGACGGTACACGCAACGATGTATCTTTAACATCGGAAGCCTTCTCACCAAAGATTGCACGCAACAGTTTTTCTTCAGGCGTCAGCTGTGTTTCGCCTTTAGGCGTCACTTTACCAACCAGAATATCGCCACCACCGACTTCCGCACCAATGTAAACAATGCCGGACTCATCCAGCTTGCTCAGTGCACTTTCGCCGACATTGGGAATATCTGCGGTGATTTCTTCGCTGCCCAATTTGGTGTCGCGTGCAATACAGGTTAATTCCTGAATATGGATCGTAGTGAAACGGTCTTCCTGCACAACACGTTCGGATACCAGAATGGAGTCTTCATAGTTGTATCCGTTCCAGGGCATAAACGCGATGCGCATGTTCTGGCCCAACGCCAATTCGCCCATGTCAACAGACGGGCCGTCCGCAAGGATATCGCCGCGTGCAACGATGTCGCCCATATTGACGATAGGACGCTGATTGATACAGGTGTTCTGGTTAGAACGGGTGTACTTGATCAGGTTATAGATATCCACACCGGCATCACCGGCAGCAACTTCATCATCATGAACCTTGATCACCACACGACCTGCGTCAACACTGTCCACCACGCCGCCACGTTTTGCGACAACACACACGCCAGAGTCAGCTGCTACGTTGCGCTCCATACCAGTACCAACCAGCGGTTTTTCCGCCTTGAGTGTCGGAACTGCCTGACGCTGCATGTTGGAACCCATCAAGGCGCGGTTGGCGTCATCGTGCTCAAGGAATGGAATCAAGGAGGCCGCAACAGAAACAACCTGACGCGCCGAGACGTCCATGTACTGAACATCTTGTGGCGGCTTCAATGCGAACTCATTCAAGTGACGCACAGAAACCAGCTCATCAGAGAGTTTGCCATTTTTGTCTACCGCTGCCGAAGCCTGGGCAATAACATATTCGGCTTCGTTAATCGCGGACAAAAATTCAATGTCATTGGTAACCTTGCCATCGACAACTTTGCGGTACGGACTTTCGAGAAAGCCATAGCTGTTGGTACGAGCGTAGGTAGCCAAGGAGTTTATCAAACCGATGTTCGGACCTTCGGGAGTTTCAATTGGGCAAACACGACCATAATGCGTCGGATGCACGTCACGAACCTCAAAGCCGGCACGTTCGCGCGTCAAACCACCCGGGCCGAGCGCGGACACACGACGCTTGTGCGTCACTTCCGACAAGGGATTGTTTTGGTCCATGAATTGCGACAACTGGGAAGAACCGAAGAACTCTTTCACTGCCGCTGCAACGGGCTTGGCATTGATCAGATCTTGCGGCATCAAACCTTCGCTTTCTGCCATGGATAAGCGCTCTTTAACCGCACGCTCAACACGCACCAGACCAACGCGGAATTGATTCTCCGCCATCTCGCCAACAGAACGCACGCGACGGTTACCCAAGTGATCAATATCATCCACAACACCTTTACCGTTACGGATGGAGATCAATGTCTTCATCACATCAACGATATCATCGTTGGACAAGGTGCCTTCGCCTGTCTCAATCTCACGACCGAGACGGCGGTTGAACTTCATGCGACCCACAGCGGATAAGTCGTAGCGCTCCTGACTGAAGAACAGATTCTGGAACAACGCTTCTGCGGATTCTTTGGTCGGTGGCTCGCCAGGGCGCATCATGCGGTAGATTTCAACCAACGCTTCCAGCTGGGTACGAGTTGGATCGATACGCAAGGTTTCCGATACGAATGGACCACAATCCAGTTCGTTGGTGTAGAGTGTTTCAATTTTTTCTACGCCAGCTGCGGCGAGCTTGGCGAGAGTATCAGCGGTGATTTCAGTATTACATTCAAATAACACTTCACCGGTTTTGGTATCAACAACATCTTTCGCCAACGAGCGTCCCAACAGATATTCTGACGGAACTTCCATCTGATCAACACCAGCTTTTTCAAGCAAACGAATATGACGCGCCGTAATACGACGGCCTTCTTCGATAATGATATTGCCTTTCTTGTCTTTGATATCAAATGTTGCCACATCACCACGCAGGCGAGACGGCACCACCTCAAATACAAATTGACCATTCTTATCAACTTTGAAATTGCTGGTTTCGAAAAACATCTCCAGCATTTCCTGCGAGCTAAAACCTAAAGCACGCAAAAGGATAGAGGCGGGCAATTTACGTCGACGGTCGATACGGACGTATAACAAATCTTTTGGATCGAATTCAAAATCGAGCCATGATCCACGGTAAGGAATAATCCGTGCGGAATAAAGTAATTTACCGGAAGAGTGGGTCTTGCCTTTATCGTGGTCAAAGAACACGCCAGGCGAACGGTGCAACTGCGAAACGATGACTCGCTCGGTACCATTGATAACAAATGTACCATTGTCTGTCATGAGCGGAATTTCGCCCATGTACACTTCTTGCTCTTTAATATCTTTGATCGCTTTATTCGCGGATTCACGATCATAAATGATCAGGCGCACTTTAACGCGCAAAGGCACGGCGTAGGTAACGCCGCGCAAAATACATTCATTTACGTCAAACGCTGCTTTGCCGAGGTTATAGCTCACATATTCGAGCGCAGCATTGCCAGAGTAGCTGACAATCGGGAACACTGACCGGAATGCCGCATGCAAACCAACATCTTCCCGCTTGCTGGGAGACTGATCTGCCTGGGTAAATTTCCGATATGAATCCAGTTGAATCGCCAAAAGGTAAGGCACATCCATGACGTGTGGCAACTTGCCAAAATCCTTGCGGATACGTTTTTTCTCAGTGTATGAGTAAGCCATCTGTATTCCCCAGCTTGTTCGCGGACGGGCTTGATCGCAGCCACAGAAACGCGGGTAGCGTCTCTTTCATTAACTAGCAGTCTGTATCTTGATTACCTGAAATAAACAGGCATTCTGTGTAGCGGTGCTACACGCATTCATTGCCCCATTTCCATACCGCACTTGCAGATAGAAACGGAAAAAGGCTGGCGAGCATAAAGCCCACCAGCCTCGCGTCCAATGCATGCATATGGACAAGGCTATACACAACCAGAATTATTTCAATTCTACAGTTGCGCCAGCCTCTTCCAGTTTTGCTTTGGCAGCATCAGCATCAGCCTTGGAAGCTGCTTCTTTAACAGCTTTAGGAGCGGCTTCTACCAGGTCTTTGGCTTCTTTCAAGCCCAGACCGGTGATTTCACGAACTGCTTTAATAACGTTAACTTTCTTCTCGCCGATAGCGGTCAGAACAACGTCAAATTCAGTTTTCTCTTCAGCAGCAGCAGCTGGACCAGAAGCTGGGCCGGCAACAGCAACAGCAGCGGCAGCGCTAACGCCGAATTTTTCTTCCATTGCAGAAATCAGCTCAACAACGTCTTTTACAGACATTTCTGCGATGGCATTGATGATATCTTCTTTAGTCAGAGACATGTCTCAATTCCTAATTAATGGGAGCTTTATGCTCGTTAAATCCAAAGTAAGCTGCAATTAAGCAGCTTGCTGTTCTTTTTGGTCGCGAACGGCCGCAATAGTGCGAACCAGTTTGCCAGCAGCTGCTTCTTTCATCACGCTCATCAAGCGGGCAATTGCCTCGTCGTAAGTTGGCAGTGTTGCCAACATGCCGATATTGACCAGCTCGCCTTCGAAGGCCGCAGCCTTCAGCTCAAACTTATCGTTCTCGCGAGCGAAATCCTGCAGAATGCGCGCACCTGCACCTGGATGTTCGTTCGAAAAAGCAATCAGAGTTGGGCCAGCGAAACTGTCTGCAAGACATTCATATGCCGTACCTTGAACCGCGCGACGAGCCAGTGTGTTGCGAACGACTCTAACCCAAACGCCGTTCTCACGGGCCTGCTTGCGCAGAGCAGTCATCTTGCCTACGGTAACGCCGCGAGAATCGGCAACCACAGCAGAGAGAGCGCTCTTGGCAGCTTCATGGACTTCAGCGACAATCGCTTTTTTGCCTTCAAGTCCTAATGCCACGGGATTTCTCCTGTTTTGACAAGCTTGCGCTTGTCGTTGACTACAAGTTTCAATAGATACTATCGAAACCATGACTTGGTGATGTCACTCAGAAATTCTGATTGGGTCTCACCATCTGCGTAGGTCCAATTGAAATTTCACTTTCATCATTGAATTAAGCGTGTCGGACATTTGTAACATCAACATGTTATTTATGACGTTCACTCACCTACGGTCTTTGACGGCTCGCGAGGATTATTCCACCGCGAACCCCAAAGTTTGTTTTCTCCGGGAAATTAAATTGCCAGAGAGGATTGATCAATAATCAAGCCGGGACCCATGGTCGTACTTAGGGCCACTTTCTTCAAGTAGACGCCTTTTGCAGTTGAAGGTTTGGCTTTTTTCAGGTCATTAATTAATGCCTCAAGGTTTTCCTTGAGCGCAACCAATTCGAAAGAAACCTTGCCGATACCACCATGTACAATACCGCCCTTTTCTGCACGGTAACGTACCTGTCCAGCCTTGGCATTTTTAACAGCAGTAACCACATCTGGTGTTACGGTGCCAGTCTTCGGGTTAGGCATCAAGCCACGCGGACCGAGCACTTGACCCAATTGACCAACAACACGCATTGCATCCGGGCTCGCGATGACAACATCGAAATCCATCTTGCCTGCTTTAATTTCAGCAGCCAATTCGTCCATGCCCACGAATTCAGCGCCGGCAGCCTTGGCGGCTTCCGCATTGGCACCTTGTGTGAACACGGCTACACGGACATCTTTGCCATTACCGTGTGGCAATGTAGTCGCGCCACGAACTGATTGGTCTGATTTGCGAGGATCGATACCGAGATTGATAGATACATCTACAGTCTCAGCAAACTTAACAGTGGAGAGCTCTTTAAGCAGCGCAACTGCTTCGTCAATAGTGTATTGCTTGGCTGAATCAACTTTTTCTTTAATCAGACGTTGACGCTTGGAAATCTTGGCCATCTTACACGCCCTCCACTTCGAGACCCATTGAACGAGCAGAGCCCGCAATGGTACGTACAGCTGCATCCATATCAGCAGCGGTTAAATCAGGCATCTTCGTTGTAGCAATCGCTTCCAATTGTGAGCGATTGACGGTACCTACTTTATTGGTGTTAGGACGACCACTACCACTTGTGATTCCCGCCGCTTTTTTCAGCAGGAATGAAGCTGGTGGAGTCTTCATGACGAAGGTGAAACTGCGGTCACTGTATACGCTGATAACAACCGGCACCGGAGCGCCTGCTTCCAAACCTTGGGTTTGGGCGTTAAATGCCTTACAGAACTCCATGATGTTTACACCGTGCTGACCCAAGGCTGGACCAACTGGTGGACTAGGATTTGCTTTGCCCGCTGCAACTTGCAGCTTGATATAGGCGGTTACTTTCTTTGCCATTTGATTTACTCCCCATTGGGTATTAGCGCCTCAGGCATGCTTTTGGCAAACAAACCGTCTTAGGCTCCCCTCCCAGTCAACTCAAAAAAACAAATCAACAAGGATGCGAAAACCCTTCCCCACCAGCAGGTAGAGAAGGGCATAAAAACTCGTCAACAATCGGATCAGGTTTTCTCGACCTGACCAAACTCCAGCTCAACAGGTGTTGAACGACCAAAAATCAGCACCGCTACGCGCAGGCGGTTTTTGTCGTAGTTAACTTCTTCAACTACGCCATTAAAGTCATTGAATGGGCCATCAGTAACACGCACCATCTCGCCCGGCTCAAATATAGTCTTGGGCTTCGGCTTCTCCATTGAGTCATCTACACGACGCAGGATCGCCTCAGCTTCTTTTTCGGTAATGGGTGCTGGCTGATCGCCCTTCCCACCAATAAAACCCATTACTCGCGGAGTGTCTTTAACCAAGTGCCAGGTGTCATCGTTGAGCTCCATTTGAACCAACACATACCCTGGAAAGAATTTGCGCTCACTCTTGCGTTTTTGACCGCCGCGCATCTCAACCACTTCCTCAGTGGGCACCAGGATTTCACCAAAAACATCCTGCATCTCATGCAATTGAACGCGCTCACGCAATGAAGCAGCGACCTTTTTCTCATATCCGGAATAGGCGTGTACAACGTACCAACGCTTTGCCATAACTACCTACCCTATGATTGAAGACGCTATCCACCCCAAAAAGGTGTCCAGCAGCCAAAGAATAATGGACATCACAATAACAACAGCAACCACAATCAAGGTGGTTTGATTGGTTTCCTGCCGACTTGGCCAAACAACCTTACGCAGCTCAACCATAGATCCTTGTACCAGCGCCCATAAGCTTGCGCCTTTTGCAGTGTGATACGCCACAAAACAGGCGAGCACTGCCAGAACCAGCAATCCGAGAACCCGATACAACAGAGACTCTGCGGAAAAATGTGAATTTCCAACAACGCCAGCGACAATCAGCGCTATCACCACAAGCCATTTAAGTGGATCCAGGCGATATTCTTTCTCTTCGCTTTTTATATTCATACGCTGCTGAAACCTTGAGCTTGAAGACGAAATAAATGGCAGGCCAGGAGGGACTCGAACCCCCAACACCCGGTTTTGGAGACCGGTGCTCTACCAATTGAACTACTGGCCTGTAACGACAAAACGCAAAGGACTTGCGTCCTTTGCGTATCAACTCAATTACTGAACGATTTTGGCTACCACACCAGCACCGACAGTACGACCACCTTCACGAATCGCGAAGCGCAGACCTTCTTCCATCGCAATCGGGTGAATCAGGGTAACCGCCATCTGGATGTTGTCACCCGGCATAACCATCTCAACACCTTCCGGCAACTCACATGCACCCGTTACGTCCGTAGTACGGAAGTAAAACTGTGGACGGTAGCCTTTGAAGAACGGGGTATGACGACCACCTTCTTCTTTGGACAGAACGTACACTTCCGCCTGGAACTTGGTGTGCGGCGTTACTGAACCCGGCTTACACAACACCTGGCCACGCTCCACTTCGTCGCGCTTGGTGCCGCGCAACAACACACCCACGTTCTCACCAGCGCGACCTTCGTCGAGCAGCTTGCGGAACATCTCCACACCGGTACAGGTGGTCTTGGTGGTGTCTTTCAGACCAACGATGTTGATCTCTTCGCCAACCTTGATCACGCCACGCTCTACACGACCGGTTACCACAGTACCGCGACCGGAGATAGAGAACACATCTTCTACCGGCATCAGGAAGGGCTGGTCAATCGCACGAACTGGTTCAGGAATATACGCATCCAGAGACTCAACCAGTTTTTTCACTGCACTGGTACCCAGGGCATTGTCATCTTCGCCATTCAGCGCCATCAGGGCTGAACCGGCAATGATCGGGGTGTCATCACCCGGGAAGTCGTAGTTGCTCAGCAACTCACGCAATTCCATCTCAACCAGTTCCAGCATTTCGTTGTATTCGTCAGTGCCTACACCACCGCAGTCTTCTGCCAGCAGGTCAGCCTTGTTCAGAAATACCACGATGTAAGGTACACCTACCTGACGGGACAGCAGGATGTGCTCACGGGTTTGTGGCATCGGGCCGTCAGTGGCGCCACACACCAGAATCGCGCCGTCCATCTGGGCAGCACCGGTGATCATGTTTTTTACATAGTCGGCGTGGCCCGGGCAGTCGACGTGTGCGTAGTGACGTGTGGGTGAGTCGTATTCTACGTGCGAGGTATTAATGGTAATACCGCGCGCCTTCTCTTCCGGTGCGTTATCGATACCATCAAAGGCTACCGCTGCACCACCCCAAGTCTCTGCACATACGCGAGTCAGCGCTGCAGTCAATGTGGTTTTACCGTGGTCAACGTGACCAATGGTGCCCACGTTGACGTGGGGCTTGTTACGTTCAAACTTTTCCTTCGCCATTGCGAGCGCCTCCTCAGACTATATATATGAAATAAAACGCAACCAATTATGAAAAACCAAAAACTCAGACAAAAAACAGCCGCGAGAGCACAGACTCCCGCAGCAGATATGGAGCTCAAGAGCAGATTTGAACTGCCGACCTCACCCTTACCAAGGGTGTGCTCTACCAACTGAGCTACTTGAGCTGAAACCTTGCCAAGAGGCAAAATCTGGAGCGGGTAGCGGGAATCGAACCCGCGCCATCAGCTTGGAAGGCTGAGGTTCTACCATTGAACTATACCCGCCGAACCCGTCCTACCTTCGCCAGACCTCGGGCCTGCACTTGGCAACCAATCTTGCTTCACCACTAAACGCGGGAATTTACATCATCATTCAGTGGTGCTTGCCAACACAGGAAGTCAGCTGGAATATGGTGCAGGGGGGTGGATTCGAACCACCGAAGCTCGCGCGTCAGATTTACAGTCTGATCCCTTTGGCCACTCGGGAACCCCTGCCAAAAACAGCCGGCATTTTCAGGCCGACCTCAACCACTGTCAACTTATTTTTTCCAACAAATTCACAGAGTTACGAACAAGTCATGTTAAAAAATGGAGCTGGCGAGAGGAATTGAACCCCCGACCGGCTGATTACAAGTCAGCTGCTCTACCTACTGAGCTACGCCAGCTTTTAAAACCACGACTTATTGTGGAGGCGGGATTCTAGTGAAAGTTTTATCCGGGCGCAACACCCAGACAGAAATTTTGTCTCTTTTCGAGGCCCGTTTGCTGATTCAACAAATCTACCCAAACCGCAGCGTCTATTTTTTCAGCTTCACCGGGCGCAAGTGTTACCCAGGTTTCGCTATGCGTACGTTCAACTTCGCGCAGTTTTGGTTGATAGCCTTGCATACGAATTTCTTCCAGGCGTGACTGCGCCGCCGATTGATCATTAAACATTCCGAACGAAATACCATTGGCCAATTCACCCGAGGGGATAATGTAGCTATCGATATTTTTTGCCTGAATTTCATATAAGCGACGCAGGGCTTCTTTTTCGGACATCTCCGGGGGCAGGTACACCCAATAAGCAACACTATCCGGGACTTCAACCGACTTGATCACCGCGCGCGCATCCATCGCTGCCAAGCGCTCCACCAGGTATTCTGCGTGAAGCAGCTGCGCATAGGGGCCAACCATCGTGCACATCTCGTTATTATTGGCAGCGGAGCTTTTTTCTATTTCATTTTTTTTTGTCGGCACCTCACGCTCCGTCTCGTTAAGCATTTTGAGTGATGCTCCACTCAATGCTCGTGCGGGCGGTGCAAAATCAGACCTCGCGGGCTCTGAACTCCCCATAAATAACTGCATCAATAAAACGATGATATTGATAGCCACCAAAGATAGAAAAATCGAACGCATAAATAACGCATCCTCACAGAATAATAATTAATCGGCGGGAAAGGCCAACTCAAGCCCCTCAAACACCAGATCCGGAACAAATAGCGCCGCATCAAAAAACTTCACCAAACTCTGCCCATCACCGCCGGTCAGTAAGAGCATCGGCGGAGAGGTCAGGTCTTTATCAAGAGCGGAAAGTTGCCATATCGCTTGCCGAATTAAGCCGACGATCATAGCAGTTCGCGCAGCAGAAACAGCAGACGCTGTGTCTCGCGCGGGAATGAGCTCATCAGCAACCGCTTCATTGATCACTTTCACACCCTGTGTACTCACGGACAAAGCGCGTTGCATCGCAGCAATGCCCGGCGCAATATATCCTCCATGGTGCACCCCCTTTCGATCAAGTAAATCCACGGTTATCGCACTACCACAATCAACTACCACACATGCACTTTTAGCTCGGGCAAAGCCAGCCAACATAACCAACCATCGATCAACTCCGAGACGTTCAGGGAAGTAATAACCATTAATCACTCCCGCACATACGGATTCTGTTTTGGCATAACGAGGCGTCACACCGAATTTTTTTTCTGCCCATTGCGTAAACAGCCGATCCTGCTCTTCGCCCAGCACGCTGACAACCAGAATGTTCTGTATGGTCTGGCCAGACAGTGCATCCGCGAGAGAGGAGTAGCCTTGCTCGTTGAGGATAGCCCCCTGCGCAATATCACTCAGATTTTTTCGCAACCGCCATTTAAGCCTTGTGTTGCCCCGGTCAATCTGCAGAATCATTGCGCGCCCTCAAGGATATTTCGCCACCATGAAATAGCGTTTCCCCTTCCTCTGTACTCAAGCGCAAAGCTCCGGAACCATCCACACCCAGCATTCTTCCACCAAAAACCGATTTTGCGGTGTGCAATTCGACGAGTTGTTGAGCGTATACATTCAGCCTTTCCCAGCGCTCGCGGTAAGTAGCGAATTGCTGATCAGCGTAATTGTGCAAGAGGGGCAATAAATTTGTTAACAGGGCCGCAATCAAGTCGTTACGCGTGATATGCCGAGCGATATTGAGCTCTGCCTGGATAGCCTCAAGATCAACCCATGGTTGATCAATTGTGAATGCGCTGGATGTCGGCATAGAAGCATTGATTCCAATTCCGACCACAACTTGACACAAGCCAGCAGGATCACCCGTCACCTCCAGCAAAACCCCCGCCAGCTTGCGCTGCCGCCAAAGAACGTCGTTTGGCCATTTCAATTGCACGCCTGCTATGCCTAACTGCTCTAAGGTTTCAGCAATGACAACGCCGACCGCCAGACTTAAACCCTCCAATGAGGCAACACCATCAAAATTCCATAAAGCAGACAGATAGATGTTTTTTCCAAAAGGACTGACCCATTGGCGTCCACGCCGCCCCTTCCCTGCGGTTTGCTGCTCGGCAAGGCAGATATAGCCATTTTCACGGTTTACTGTTTGCTGCATGGTGTAATTATTGGTGGAATCAATGATGGTGTGAACATCAAGCTCGGCCAGCAAGCTCCTGGCCTCCGACGATAACTGCGACCGAATACGTTCTGAATCAAGCAAATCAAGCCCACCGCAAAGGCGATACCCTTTTCCCTTTATCGATTCAAGCGAAACGCCCAATCCTTCAAGTTTTTGCAAATGCTTCCATACAGCGGTCCGACTCACGCCCAGTATTTCACCCAATTCCTGTCCGGAGTGAAATTGACCGTCCGCCAGCAGATACAGAATTCGCTGAAGAGAGTCATCATTCATACAGTGACTCCTGCTCAATGGATACGCCATCTTTTAAATAACAGCGTCGATAACGGTATCCCAGGCTCGTGAGAATGTCGTAGCCCAAGGCTCCGGTCAGCGCCGTCCAACTATCAACGGTCAGCTCATCATTAAGCACCTGGATTATTTGTGGGCCGCCCTTAATATCCGCAGCTGAAATATCAAAGATTGTCGTATCCATTGAGATGCGACCGACCACAGGCACGCGATGATTATCGAGCATACCGAAACCCTGCCGACCGATGGTGCGATGCAGACCATCAGCATATCCTCCTGCAACAACGGCGAGCCGGGCTAGTGGAAAAGCTTGCGCAGTTGCACCATAACCTACATCCGCATTCTCGGATAACTCACGAACCTGCAAAACAGGTAAAGCCAGTTGCACAACCGGCTTAAGTGGCGAGGGCTTTAATGGTTGGGGATTAACGCCGTAAAGGGCAGCACCCGGCCGAACAAGATCAAAGTGCCATTGGGAGCCCAGAAAAACACCTGATGAGTTGGCCAAACTAAAACGCGTGTCTGGCAACAATGATCGGGTTGCATCCGCCAGCGCCTGAAAATGAGCCAGCTGCTTGTAGTTAAGCGGATGTTCCGGCTCATCGGCACACGCCAAATGACTCATTATTAAAGTAGGACGAAGCGATCGCAGCTCCTCCTCCGATGCCAATAAGGACAGCCACTCTTGAAGATCCAGGCCGAGACGCGTCATACCGGTATTAATTTTAATGGCACACGCAGGTGGCGCATCCAGCTTTTGGGTGCAGGCCAGCCAACGCCGGGTATCCTCTAATGTAAATAATACCGGGGAAAGATCGTTTTCCAGGAACAGGGGTTCGGCGCCGGGGCGCACACCACCTAACACATAAACCACTGCGTCGGGTTTCAAATATTGGCGTGCTGCCAAGGCTTCTTCCAGCGTTGCTACAAAAAACTCCCGGCATCCCGCCCGATAAAGTGCCGGACCAACGTAAGCGGCACCCAAACCATACGCATTAGCTTTGATTACCGCCGACGCCGACGTCTTGCCGGTGAGTTGATTATTAATACAGCGCCAATTCGACTGAATGGCAGATAAATCTATGGTCAATATGCCTGTTGATGATTTCATAAACCCGCAGCACCTCGCTCACATGCCATCGCATCTAAACAAAGTTAATGCATAAAATCCATCCAGGCGGCAAAGAATATTCACCGGAAAAGAAAAAGGCATCTGGATGGATGAAAAAAAATCCTGCAGCCCAGTGCGGGCGGCAGGAATTAAAGCGCAAACAATGTAGGTTTAGTTGGCGGGAAAGCGATAGAGCGTGTAATACGCTTCCAGAGAGTGCGGTGCCTCTTCTCCAAATAGCTTCTTTGCATCGACAGAAAAATGATAGACACGCGCCGTTTGCTGAGGATGAATATTCGCCTGCTTTGTTGAGGCCAGGCGAACAAAAAGGGAGGTTTTATCATCCGACCACGCCAGACTCTTTATAGGCTCCTCGTGCTCATCCATAACCTCGGAACCATAATCGGGCGCATCACGGTACACCCAGGAGGAAAGCTTTAGCGGTTGCGCTGACTCAGGTGCAGCCAAAACCGGTTTAGTAAATTTAATTTCGAAGCCGTCAGCTCGGGTAGTAACAGTGAATATGCTCGCCGGCAAGGTCTGTTTATCTCGCACAATGCGCTGCAAGCTGGCCACATGCCCGCCTTTTGCTTGCCAGCCACGCCCGGTTTGGCCCAGTAGCAAACTGCCATCAGCCAAAAATACCGGCCGCATCACGCCCGATTCCAGGCCTGCGGCAAAAGGAATAACGACACCCTGCTCTATTCCATCAACAGTCTCCGTCACCACGCGCAGCAAATTGGACTGCGTTTGATCACCGATAAACATATGCCCGGAGAAAGGGCCAAAGCGGCCGGCCGTTGTATCCCAAACCGGATGCCCCGGAGAGTTGGCTACGCGATTCTGTGGTAACAAAATAACGGCCTTCTGACGTTTTTCGCGGACTTTTTCCCAAGCAATCTGTGGTGAGTCCGGAGTCATACCCGGCAAATCAACCAAGCCCGATGGGTGGCCGTAAAACGCATCTTTTTTTAATACAAAAATTTTGGACGTTGCGACAAACTCACCCTGATTATCGGAGTACCACAAGCGCCCATCCGGCGCCGTTGCAATTCCCGCCGGACTGCGCAATCCGTTTGCCCATAATTCGTATTTGCCTTCAGGTGTAACACGAATAGCCCATCCGCTTAGTCCACCCGACGTGCCCATATACATACCACCGGCTTTGTAGACAGCTTCATCACTGTGGGAAAGATTCAATGCAATATAATAGGCACCATCTGAACCGCGCGCCGGACCATGCATATAAGCGTGATAGTTTCCGTGATAGCTGTGCGCATCAAATAACGTTTCAAACTTATCAGCACGACCATCGCTATTCGTATCAGTGATGCGAGTTAGTTCGGCTTTTTGGCCGACGACTAGCTGTAAGCCTTTCTTGTCTTCTATCAACACACCTAGGCTATCAAAAACACCTTCTGCAAAAAGTTGCCACTCACCCTTCACGATGCGCCAAATACCAGCTGTGCGTGTAGCGACAACAATGGTTCCATCCTCCGCGACCGCCAATCCCAAGGCTTCGAAAAGTTGTTCTCTACCGTAGTTATCGCGAGGAGGCAAATAGCTTTCCACTCGATAACCTTCCGGTAATTCCGCCTGAGCGGGAATAATCTGTAGATCCTGTTTTTGATACACAAAATCAGATGATTTCGGACGCCAGCTCGATGATGCCAATTTGAGTTTGGCATTCAAGACGATATCTCTGTTGGCTTTGGCTGGAATAGTCCATGTTGTTTTCGTATTGTCCGAATTGATTTTTATGTCGCCAACCGAGACCTGGACGTCGTGCAGAACTTCCGTATTAATCGCAAAAGCCTGAGGCGTTACAAACTGGCCACGAATGCGAATCACCGTCTCGCCATCTTCCGCAATATGAGTCTCTGTAAAGAGGTAGTTTTTCCCTATACGGTAGCGAAAGAGGGGGCGAGATTGTGGTGAGCTTGAATCCTGCTCGTAGCCCAGAAATTGTGCATCAATAGCTTTTAGTCTCTCCAAATGATCCTGTTTGCTATACAAGGATTCAGCGATGGTTTCCGTATCATTAAATACCGCTTCCTTAAATGAGAAGTCTATTTGCTGCCCTTTATCATCCAGAGGAGCCATCAAAAATTGAGCTTGCCCCAGTTCCAGAACCCGACTTTCATAACCGGGTTTTAATCCGCGCCCGCCACGATTTTTAAGTTCGCCAGATACATCAAGAAATCCACCCTGCCATATTTTGGCGATAGCCAATAAGCGGGGATCGAAGGTGTAATTAATGCCGTTTGTTTGCCCCACATGGATAGATCTGCCGGACACCCCTTCCATCGGACCGCGCTGGATGCGAGTTTGATCATCGACCAATAGCTGCAGGTCATCCTTAAGCGGGTCATATTGAACTGGCCCCTCTTTTGTCACCAACAGAATAGCTGGCCCCTGATCTTGAAGTGGGTTAAGGGTAGCCAAATAAGCACTGATTGCGTCTATCTGCTTCTCTGAGATGGCCTGAGTTGAGTAGGGCGGCATGATCGGTAGATAGGCTTCACCGATAGAACTGCCTGTCTCGGCTACGGCTCGTTGGGAGGCTGGTTCGCGAATGCTTTTCAACAAATAATTGCGATTCGCCTTTATAGTGAACCGACGATTATCTTCTCCCTCGACAACCTCACGATCACGCGGTATTCGCTTAAATAAACCGAATAAATTTGGGCCACTTTTTACAGAAGGATCATCCTCTTTAATAGCGTGACAGGATGCGCAACCTAATGAATGAAAGGTCTCTTTTCCTACCGCAACCAGATCGGTTAGTTCTTCTATATTCGTCTTCTCACCACTTGAGAGCGGTACCTTTACCGCACTGAAATCTGCGTGCCGCATATCAAATGCCCGCAATGCAACAGCACCATTAACATTTGCAATAATTAGAGGACCAAATTGATCCTCCCATCCATACCGACTGGATTGAGTAACACCAGTAGCGAGCGTGTTTTGTTGCACGATTTCGCCGTTGAGACTTACCTCAATAAATAATGCGTTCTCAACCTTGTTGCGCGCATCATCAAAGCGAGGGGCTCGAAATTTGATATCCATTCGTTGCCACTCACCGGCGGATTTGGCCCCATTCACTAACGGAGCTACCCCGTCTGCTTGCAACGAGTCTTTGATTCGAGCATCAAGTCCGCCAGCATCTTGATGGGTTAATATTTGTTGGCTCGCAACATTTGTGAGATTGATTGCATAACGCCCTTGAAGATAGACCTGAGCGCGAGCATCTTTAGCTAACATAAATTCGAAACTGATCTGGCTATCTGAAAAAAAACCTTGGGATACCAGATCCTCTTCTTCCGGAGCATCCTTAAATAAAACCGAAGCGCCTTTGCTCCCAATTACATTTAACTGCGTGGCATCTTTTGCAGGCGTAACTGAATCGACTTCCTGCCAGGAAGCATAGGATTTAAATAATGCAGCGAAATCAGGCAAATCTTCAGCAACAACCGGCTTTGCCAACAGAGTTAAAACCAAAATGAACAATTTCATGCGGAAAGACATAAGCACCCCTGCATTGAGAATCGCCAATACGGATTCTCAATGACTATGTAATATTTATGGTGATAAAGGAATTATTAGAGTTTTCTTACCCAGATATTTTTAAAACTCACCGGGTTACCGTGGTCCTGCAAACGCAGGGGAGCGCAGCCATGAGCTTCGTAAGGGGGATGGCCAATCCAGGAGGTTGGCCCCTGAATTTCAACATGATTTTGCACTAGAACGCCATTGTGCAGAACAGTTACGTATGCGGGAGAGATCAGAGCTCCCTCATCATCGAACTTGGGCGACCGGAAGATAATATCGTAACTTTGCCATACATCAGGTCCACGCGAGGCATTCACTAATGGTATGGATTGCTTATATACGGAAGCAGCCTGACCATTAGGATATGTTTCATTTTTATAAGAATCGAGGATTTGAACCTCATAACGTTCCTGCAGAAAAACACCGCTATTACCACGCCCTTGCCCATCAAACCCGTCGACTTCCTCAGGAGCTCTCCATTCAAGATGCAATTGAATATCGCAAAAAACCTCTTTCGTCTTTATATCACCTGTCTTAGGCGCAACAGTCATTACACCTTTATCCAAATACCAGCGCGCAACTCCGCCGTCCACGCCTTCCCATTGATTCAAATTCTTCCCATCAAGAAGTATCACGGCATCAGATGGAGGATTCTTCTCCGAAGTGTTAACAACTGGTGGAACGGGCTCCCAAACCTCTGTCTCCTGTGCCAACTGCCACGGTTCTTTTTTCTCACTGGCAGATACTGTGAATGTTGCAATACATACGCTAAAAGGAATTATTACTAGGCCAAAGAAAGTCTTTATCGTTTTTATTTGCATGATGATCAGCTCTTAATGAAAATCTTAATGTTTTTAAGACTATAACATTGATTATCCTCAACCTAGAAAACAGCTGTAGACAAGACTATTTAAGATTTGTTAAGCCTATATTTACCAAAGAATAGCTTTTCATTAATAAAATTAAAGATGAGCTCTCATTCTTAAGTAAAGTGCGAGAACTGAGGAATGACAAGATTGGATATTGCAGGTGCGGGTAGTTTGACTGCCAATAAAAAAGCCCCCGCTTGCATTAGCAAGCGGGGCCTGGGTTTAAGAGCTTGACGATGACCTACTCTCACATGGGGAAACCCCACACTACCATCGGCGCTAAGTCGTTTCACTTCTGAGTTCGGTATGGGATCAGGTGGTTCCAACTCGCTATGATCGTCAAGCAAAGCGGTATGAAGGATTCCAGTCTTACCACCAGTCGGTGTGCTGTAGCTCTTCAAATAGGGTGGTGGATGTAAAGTCGTGCTGTTACAGCGAATTGGTATCTCTTAAAAAGCCCGGATCACGCAATCGTTAAACAATCGATTCTGTTATATGGTCAAGCCGCACGAGCAATTAGTATCAGTTAGCTCAACGCCTCGCAGCGCTTCCACACCTGACCTATCAACGTCGTAGTCTTCAACGGCTCTTCAGGGGGCTTAAAGCCCCAGGGAGATCTCATCTTGAAGGAGGCTTCCCGCTTAGATGCTTTCAGCGGTTATCCCGTCCGCACATAGCTACCGGGCAGTGCCGTTGGCACGACAACCCGAACACCAGAGGTGCGTTCATTCCGGTCCTCTCGTACTAGGAACAACTCTTCTCAAATCTCCAACGCCCACGGCAGATAGGGACCGAACTGTCTCACGACGTTCTAAACCCAGCTCGCGTACCACTTTAAATGGCGAACAGCCATACCCTTGGGACCGGCTTCAGCCCCAGGATGTGATGAGCCGACATCGAGGTGCCAAACACCGCCGTCGATGTGAACTCTTGGGCGGTATCAGCCTGTTATCCCCGGAGTACCTTTTATCCGTTGAGCGATGGCCCTTCCATACAGAACCACCGGATCACTATGACCTACTTTCGTACCTGCTCGACGTGTCAGTCTCGCAGTCAAGCTGGCTTGTGCCATTACACTAACCTCCTGATTTCCGACCAGGATTAGCCAACCTTCGTGCTCCTCCGTTACTCTTTGGGAGGAGACCGCCCCAGTCAAACTGCCCACCATACACTGTCCGCAACCCGGATTACGGGTCTACGTTAGAACCTCAAACATACCAGGGTGGTATTTCAAGGACGGCTCCATTGAAACTAGCGTTTCAACTTCAAAGCCTCCCACCTATCCTACACAAGTAGGTTCAAAGTTCAGTGCAAAGCTACAGTAAAGGTTCACGGGGTCTTTCCGTCTAGCCGCGGGAACACGGCATCTTAACCGCGATTTCAATTTCACTGAGTCTCGGGTGGAGACAGCGCCGCCATCATTACGCCATTCGTGCAGGTCGGAACTTACCCGACAAGGAATTTCGCTACCTTAGGACCGTTATAGTTACGGCCGCCGTTTACCGGGGCTTCGATCAAGAGCTTCGCCGAAGCTAACCCCATCAATTAACCTTCCGGCACCGGGCAGGCGTCACACCCTATACGTCCACTTACGTGTTTGCAGAGTGCTGTGTTTTTAATAAACAGTTGCAGCGGCCTGGTATCTTCGACTGCCAGCAGCTTACGGAGCAAGTCCTTCACCGCCAGCAGCGCACCTTCTCCCGAAGTTACGGTGCCATTTTGCCTAGTTCCTTCACCCGAGTTCTCTCAAGCGCCTTGGTATTCTCTACCTGACCACCTGTGTCGGTTTCGAGTACGGTCTCTTTTTACCTGAAGCTTAGAGGCTTTTCTTGGAAGCATGGCATCAACCACTTCGTGTTCCGAGGAACACTCGTCATCAGTTCTCGGCCTTAAGATCCCGGATTTACCTAAGATCTCAGCCTACCACCTTAAACACGGACAACCAACGCCGTGCTGGCCTAGCCTTCTCCGTCCCCCCATCGCAGTAAAAAGAGGTACAGGAATATTAACCTGTTTCCCATCGACTACGGCTTTCGCCCTCGCCTTAGGGGCCGACTAACCCTGTCCCGATTAGCGTTGGACAGGAACCCTTGGTCTTCCGGCGGGGGAGTTTTTCACTCCCCTTATCGTTACTCATGTCAGCATTCGCACTTCTGATACCTCCAGCAAGCTTCTCAACTCACCTTCAACGGCTTACAGAACGCTCCCCTACCATGCAACAAGTTGCATCCGCAGCTTCGGTTACCAGTTTTAGCCCCGTTACATCTTCCGCGCAGGCCGACTCGACTAGTGAGCTATTACGCTTTCTTTAAAGGATGGCTGCTTCTAAGCCAACCTCCTAGCTGTCTAAGCCTTCCCACATCGTTTCCCACTTAACTGGTATTGGGGACCTTAGCTGGCGGTCTGGGTTGTTGCCCTCTTGACAACGGACGTTAGCACCCGCTGTCTGTCTGCCATGATTGCACTCCTCGGTATTCGTAGTTTGCATGGGGTTGGTAAGTCGGGATGACCCCCTAGCCCAAACAGTGCTCTACCCCCGAGGGTGAGACATGACGCGCTACCTAAATAGCTTTCGGGGAGAACCAGCTATCTCCCGGCTTGATTAGCCTTTCACCCCTATCCACACGTCATCCCCGTCTTTTTCAACAGACGTGGGTTCGGTCCTCCAGTAAGTGTTACCTCACCTTCAACCTGCACATGGATAGATCGCCGGGTTTCGGGTCTATTGCCAGCGACTGAACGCCCTATTAAGACTCGCTTTCGCTACGGCTCCCCTATTCGGTTAACCTTGCCACTGACAATAAGTCGCTGACCCATTATACAAAAGGTACGCAGTCACAGAACAAGTCTGCTCCTACTGCTTGTACGCACACGGTTTCAGGATCTATTTCACTCCCCTCACAGGGGTTCTTTTCGCCTTTCCCTCACGGTACTGGTTCACTATCGGTCAGTTGGGAGTATTTAGCCTTGGAGGATGGTCCCCCCATGTTCAGACAGGATAACACGTGTCCCGTCCTACTCGATTTCACTAATAAGGCCTTTTCGTGTACGGGGCTATCACCCTGTATCGCCGCACTTTCCAGAGCGTTCCACTAAAACCAAACTAGCTTAAGGGCTGGTCCCCGTTCGCTCGCCGCTACTAAGGGAATCTCGGTTGATTTCTTTTCCTCCGGGTACTTAGATGTTTCAGTTCCCCGGGTTCGCCTCCTGCACCTATGTATTCAGTACAGGATACCTACCTTATGGTAAGTGGGTTTCCCCATTCGGACATGTTAGGATCAAAGCATGTTTGC